>JBFIDU010000254.1:0-2981 GCA_041603755.1 Methylophilaceae bacterium | reverse complement strand
TCCTTAGTTATTAATAATGTGTGTTGCTTTGAAGATGAAACTATTCCGTTACTTCTTCAAGTACGGTCGCACTGATGATTTTAATTGGTTTGATTGGCACATCAGTAAACCTTGATATGCTGCCTGTGGGTGAAACACCAATTTGCTTCACTACCTCCATCCCTTTTGTTACTTTGCCAAATACACAGTAACCAATTTTATCTGGATCCGGACTGGTATAGTCTAAGAAATCATTATCCTTAAGATTGATAAAGAATTGAGCCGTGGCAGAGTCTGGGTCTGGCGTTCGTGCCATTGCAATCGTACCAACTTTGTTTTTCAGGCCATTACTGGATTCGTTTTTAATGGGTGCTTTGGTTGGCTTTTCAAATAAGTCTCGCTCAAAACCACCACCTTGAATCATGAAGTTATTAATCACACGATGAAAAATGGTTTTTTCATAAAAACCACTTCTGACATATTGCAAGAAATTGGCAACAGTCACTGGTGCTTTTTCTGGGTAGAGCTCAACAGTAAAGTCACCCATGCTGGTTTTAAATTCAACTTCAGTTGCAGCAAACGTTTTGGATGTTATTAAGAAAGTGACTAAGACAAAAAAGAGAGATTGCTTTAAGTAGTTAAGTATCATGCGGGTTTATGCTGCGCCTTCGTAAATGATTTTCCACTGGTTATTTTCATTGGTCCAATACTGACGTTTACGCATTTTGTTTTTCAGTGTTGGACTTTCGTAATACTGATCAAAATCAACAACTATGATCTTCGTATTTGGTGACAAGTTATTCGATTTGCGTAAATTTGGGTAACCAAACATGCTGACATCGCTAATTTTAATGGCAACTTTTGGTTTTCCTGCTTGTACTCTGCGTTTGTGATCTGCCCATTCACTTAATGTGCCATCACTATAAAAGAATTGGTTTGAGTAATGACTCAAATATTTGTCAGTATTTTGGGAAACCCAATCTTGCTGCCATTTCTCTAAGGCTTTGTTTAGCGTGGATAATTCCGTCGTCTGCGCAGAAGCTTCAATGTTGCTAACCCATTCTACATTATCTGAGATAATGACTGGCGTATTGCCTATGTCTAATATAGAAGCTAATTTATTCAAGTCAGGATTACTCAATACTACGCAGCCATCACTTGCTCTTGGTGGACGACTATATGTGTCTTTTGGTGTGCCGTGTAACCATATACCATGTCCTGTTTTTTTATAGTGTTTATCTAGTGCATTTGGATAGTTAAGTGGATAAGCGCCTTCACCATAAAAGTCTGATAAGGGTGTGGTTAATTTCTTGCTGGCAAAGTAAAGACCTATTGGTGTTCTTTTGTCTCCCTCGACATTTTTATCAGCGCCATTTTTTCCGATAGTCACGTAATAATCAGCAACATGTTGTAGACCTGTGTTTGTTTTTTTATACACAAATAACCGTGACTTAACTGTGTCAATTAGTATTAAATGTGTTTGTTTTGCATTCATCTGAACAGCAATGTTAGGCACTTGCCGTTGGTTGTCTGTTGAAAAGTAATAATTCAATCGTGTTCGTGCTTCTTCACGTAACCCTTCAATCTCTTGACTTTTTTCAGCAGCGCTAATAGCAGCTGTGTGGCCAAAAGGGTTAATGGTTTGTCCTTGCGCACTGAGCAGATCACCACGAATCAAATGCGCTAGTTTAAAGTTTGGCGTTGTGCGGATAAGCTCATCCACCGTATCCATTGCTTGTTTCGTTTCGCCGCGAGCAATCTGCATCAGACTTTCAACCAGCAACTTCTCTACTAAATCACGATTAACCGTATTAGTAAAAAGCTTATCAGATAGATTGCCTTGATTGATCGCCGTTGCATTCCAGGGAAGCAGCGTGCAACCTATCACGATCAGTAACTTTACAAGTCCATGATTCGATAAGCTAATTTTTTGAGCTTGTTTCATATTTCACTTATTACTAACAGATTACTCTGACTACGAGAACTGTCATTAATTCGATGCAATTTCTTCATTAATCAACCAAGTGCTGCCAACTTTTTTTAGAACCAATGTTTTGTTTGTATGGATGGCACTTCTGCTGTCAGCTTTGTAATATTGTTTAAAACTGATTTTCGCATTACTGTCATCAACAATTTCAACTTTTGGGTCATTCAGATTTAGCGTGATCCCTTTAGGAGCAGAAACACGAGCGCGACGAAACTCTTTCCAACTGGCTAAGCTTCTACCATCTGCAGGATCGAAACTGTCTGCGTAGCTGGCAAGGTATGCTTCAACGTTCTGCTCTGACCATGCGCGTCTCCATGACTCAACTGCAGCCATAATGTCGCTTTCTGCAGTATCTTGCGTGTCAGCTTTAGCTGTTTCAACAGTAGGTTCAGGCGCTGCGGCGGGTTTTGCTTCTACTACAGGTTTTGGCTCTGGCTCCGCTTTTTTATTGGCTGGACGAATCGGGCGAATGGGTGTTGCATTATTAGCAGCAACCGTTGTCTTGCTCTCTGTGGTAAATAAGTCTTTAATTAAAGATAGCTTGCTCTGCGCACGCGCGTTACCTGTGTCTAGCTGTAACGCTTTGTCATATGCCTCTGATGCCATGCGAGCATAGATATCACCTAGGTTCTCATGCGCTGTGGCATAGCTAGGGTGAGTTTTAATGGCTGTTTCAAGCGCTTTCTTCGCTGAATCATATTCTCCCGCTTCTGCATACAAAACAGCAAGGTTGTTATACGGCTCTGGCAAGCTTGGATATGTTTTAGTTAGCGTATTAAATGTTTTGATTGCATCATCTCGTTTGCCGCTTTCAGCCTGAATAATCCCCTTCATAAACATGCCCTGAGCATCTTTTGGGTTTGCCTCAAGGTAGGCGTTAATTCGTTTTAGCGCAGCATCCTGTTGCCCTTGTTCAGCCATTTTGGAAATATCTTTTAACTCATCCGCAAATGTTGGAAGTGAGGCCAATAAAATTGTTAGGAATATCGGCGTTACAAATTTTTTTAGTAAAATG
>JBFIDU010000253.1:0-3007 GCA_041603755.1 Methylophilaceae bacterium | reverse complement strand
TGACCGCGTGTCATCTCATCCATTGCTGAAATATGGGCAAAACCTGGCGCCCTAATTTTCAATCGATATGGCTTATTCGCGCCATCAGAAATCATATAAATGCCAAACTCACCCTTGGGATGCTCCACAGCTGCATAGGCCTCACCCTCTGGCACATGAAACCCTTCTGTAAATAACTTGAAGTGGTGAATCATGTCTTCCATGTTTGTTTTCATACCTTCTCTATCCGGAGGCGCCACTTTATTGTCATCTGTGATTACAGGTCCAGGATTTTTACGCAACCAATCTACGCATTGCTTGATAATGCGATTAGATTGCCGAAACTCTTCCATACGCACCAAATAACGATCATAACTATCACCATTCACGCCAACTGGTATATCAAACTCAAGTTTGTCATAAACTTCGTATGGCTGTTTACGACGCAAATCCCACTCCACGCCCGACCCTCGTAACATAGGCCCAGTAAAACCAAGTGCTAGCGCGCGTTCTGGTGATACCACACCAATACCAACCGTCCTCTGCTTCCAGATGCGATTATCAGTTAGCAGTGTTTCATACTCATCGACATGCTTAGGAAAACGATTAGTAAAATCTTCGATAAAGTCCAACAATGAACCCTGACGATTCTCATTCAGCTTATTAATCTGCGCTTTACTACGAAACTTAGTTGTTTCGTGTTGTGGCATCTTATCTGGTAAATCGCGATAAACGCCGCCTGGACGGTAATATGCAGCATGCATTCTGGCACCTGAAACAGCCTCATACATATCAAACAAATCCTCACGCTCACGGAAGGCGTAAATAAACATTGTCATTGCACCTAAATCAATACCATGCGCACCTATCCACAATAGATGATTAAGTATCCGTGTAATTTCATCAAACATGACGCGTATGTATTGCGCGCGCAAAGGTACTTTAAGACCGAGCATTTTTTCGATAGCCATGACATAGGCGTGCTCATTTGACATCATGGATACGTAATCTAAACGATCCATATAGGGTACCGACTGTAAATACGTTCTATTTTCTGCCAGTTTTTCCGTAGCGCGATGCAACAAACCAATATGTGGGTCTGCTCGCTGAATTACTTCACCATCTAACTCTAATACTAGACGCAACACACCATGCGCTGCAGGATGTTGCGGTCCAAAGTTCATCGTGTAATTATGTATTTCAGCCATTGTGCACACCTTCATCTCTAATAATGCGTGGCACATTATTACGTGGCTCTATGGTGACAGGCTGGTATACAACACGTTGCTGCTCTGGATCGTAACGCATCTCAACATTGCCTATCATTGGAAAATCTTTACGGAACGGATGCCCAACAAAACCATAGTCAGTAAGAATGCGACGCAAATCAGGATGATTTTCAAACATGATGCCGAACAGATCAAAAGCTTCACGCTCAAACCAATTAGCCACCGGCCATACATCAATCAATGTTGGCAATACTGGAAAATCGTCATCTTCTGCAAACACGCGCAATCTAACTCTCTGGTTGAGCGAGACAGATAACAAGTGCAGCACGACCGCATAACGTCGCCCTTCCCATAGACCATCTTTGAATTCACTGTAATCAACGCCACACAAATCAATCAGCTGCTCAAATTTAAGCTCTCCGTGATCACGCAGCTTAAGACAAACTTGAATCAAGTCTTTCGCTTTACATTCTACTGTTATTTCATTCAAATCGATGCTAATTTTAGCCAAGCCTGTATTGAGTGCTAACTTTAATTGCGCTGATAGTTGATTTAATTTAGCTGACATATGTTGTTTACTGTGATTAACGTGCAATTGTATTGGTGCGTTTGATTTTCTTTTGTAACTGAATAATGCCAAAGAGTAACGCTTCTGCCGTTGGTGGGCAGCCTGGTACGTAGACATCTACTGGAACAATACGATCGCAGCCACGAACAACCGAGTATGAATAATGATAATAACCGCCACCATTGGCACAACTGCCCATAGAAATGACCCACCTTGGTTCAGCCATCTGATCATAGACTTTGCGCAAAGCTGGTGCCATCTTGTTGACTAATGTGCCTGCAACAATCATGACATCTGACTGCCTTGGGCTTGGCCTAAAAACAATCCCAAAACGATCTAAATCATATCGCGCTGCACCTGCATGCATCATCTCAACTGCACAGCAGGCTAAACCAAACGTCATCGGCCACATTGAGCCAGTTCGTGTGTAATTGATCACTGTATCCAGCGTGGTAGTGACAAACCCTTTTTCTAGTACACCTTCGATACTCACTTAAAGAGATTCCAATACAAAATAAAATTTAAAACTGATTAATGCTTGATTTGTGCGTCTAATCCCACTCAAGTGCACCTTTTTTCCACTCATATATAAAGCCGACGACAAGCACAAACAAAAAGACCATCATGGCAAGAAAACCGAATAGACCAATATCTTGCAATACCACCGCCCAGGGAAATAAAAATGCGATTTCTAAATCAAAGAGGATAAATAAGATAGCAACCAAGTAGTAACGCACATCAAACTTCATACGTGCATCTTCAAAGGCTTCAAAGCCACATTCGTATGGTGAATTTTTCTCAGCATCTGGTTTATGAGGCGAAACCAGTTTACCCAAGATTAGCGGCCCAAGCCCAACGGCCAAGCCAACCATAATAAACATTAAAATCGAAAAATAGTTATCTAGCAAAAGTCCTAACCCTTAGCTTTCTTCCATTAAATTTCTATATAATCAAAATCACATCATTATTATTATTGAATGACTTTTGGTCATCTTGGATTCTACGTCCAATTATTTCGAATCACCACTAATGGTGCCGACGGAGAGACTCGAACTCTCACGACTTTCGTCACTACCCCCTCAAGATAGCGTGTCTACCAATTCCACCACGACGGCATGTTTTATTCAGGGACTCTCCCTGGATATTAGTTAGGAACATCCTCCGCAGTGCCAACAGCTGGAACTGAATCAGGTATTGCTGGTGTTGTTTCTGATGCTGCGCCTTCTGTTTC
>JBFIDU010000252.1:0-3010 GCA_041603755.1 Methylophilaceae bacterium | reverse complement strand
TTTTAGTATGTTAAGTAGCGTTTCACCCATAGTTTGGGGCGATTCTTGGATATTCAAATCTTTTGTTTGCGTCATTTCCAAACCAGCATATCCACATGGATCAATTGCCTTAAACGGATTAAGGTCCATGTCCACATTTAAACTGAGACCATGATAGCAGCAATCGCGTTTCAGCCTTAAGCCAACGGAAGCAATTTTTTTGTGATCAACATAAACACCAGGTGCGTCTTTTTTAGTGTTTGATACAACTGAATATTGCGCTAACAAGTCTATGATACTACTTTCAATGATATCGACTAATTGACGTACATTGCGCTTGCTGCGGTTTAAATCAATCAGTAGATAAATCACAACTTGTCCTGGGCCGTGATAGGTAATTTTGCCGCCACGGTCAACATTGACAACTGGTATCGAGTTGTTTGGTAATCGAATGTTTTTTCGATTTAACCCTAATGTATAAATTTGTTCGTGCTCAGTTAACCATAACTCATCTGGCGTATCAGATGTACGGTTTGCAGTAAACGCTTGCATTGCTGCAAGCGTGTTTTGATAATCTGTTAGACCAAGCTTACGTGTAATAAGCGGCATCGATTCAGTCGCTAAAGTACAAATTTAACCATCGGGTGGCTGGTTAATGCGCGGTAAATATTGTCCAGCTGAGGTTTTGATTCTACATAACAATGACAAGTGAGACTTGTGTATCTACCTGCAGAGCTAGCTTTTGTGACAACTCTGCTTTCATCAAAACTTGTTTCATGTTCCTGAATTGTTTTGATAATTTCTAACATGAAATCGATGTGTGTTTCGCCCATTACTTTGATTGGAAACTCACACGGAAACTCAAGCAGAGTCTCTTCTGTGTCAATGTTATTAGTATCTGCCATGTACTTTATTTAAGTAGAAGTTTAATGCTATCAATGATTCTACCAAAAAATCCGGCTGGACTAATGGCTTCCGCAGCAACGAGTGTTTGTTCGTGGATGACTTTTCCATCTAGCGAAAATGTAATCATACCGACAGGCTGACCAGCTTTAACTGGTGCAATCAATGGTTGTCTGGAAGTCATTGTAGCTTTTACACGTGCGTAATCACCTTTTGGTAAAGAAAGATACAGGTCTTTATTAACCGTAGCGGTAACCGTTTTGGTGAAGCCCTTGTAAACGGGAATGGCAGAAATAGCTTGTGCTTTTTCATAAACACGCGTTGATTCATAAAACTGGAAGCCATAATTAAGCAGTTTTTGGCTTTCAGAAGCACGCATGGTTTCATTTTTTGCGCCAAGGACAACAGCGATTAAACGTGTATTCCCGCGTTTGGCTGAGGATACCAGACAGTACCCAGCTGCTTGTGTGTGGCCAGTCTTTACACCATCGACATGTTCATCTAACCACAGTAATTTATTGCGATTGAATTGCTTGATTTTATTATAGGTATATTCTTTCTGTGTGTATAAGCGGCCATAATCCTCCGGAAAGTCACGGATCAAGGCATTTGCCATCGTTGCCAAATCATTGGCTGTTGTGTAGTGCTTTTCGTCTGGTAGACCAGTGGAGTTCATGTAGCTACTATTGGTCATGCCTAATTTTTTCGCTTGCGCGTTCATCATCATGGCAAACTGATCCTCACTGCCAGCGATTGCTTCCGCCAGTGCGATTGCCGCATCATTGCCTGATTGAATAATTAAACCATGTAGTAACTCATCAACTGTTACATCCTTTCTTGGTTCAATAAACATTCTTGAGCCCTCGGCTTTCCACGCATTTTCACTCACAGGAATAACCTGATCTAATTTTAGATGGCCTTGCTTAAGGGCATCAAAGGTGAGGTAAGCGGTCATCATTTTTGTTAATGATGCAGGTTCTAATCGTTCATCTTTTTTGTTAGATACAATATCAGTGCCACTATTAACATCTCTGAGCAAGTATGCATTCACTGCAAGCGTTGGTGCCGGGGCAGGTGCTGACCAAGAAATGATTGGGAGTAGTAGGGTAAAGAAAAGTAGTGTAGTGAGTCGCATAGTCTTTCTTATTGGATTGTGATGATGGTTGAAATATTAAGGTTATTACGTATATTGTCGGCCGCAATTTCAGCGGCCTGTCTCGTTTGATAGGGTCCAATTAACAAACGATGCAAGCCGTTATTATACACGCGGTTAATTTTGGCGTTTTCTTCTATGTTTAAGTTTTGTATTCTTTTTTGTAATGCAGTTGCATTGGACTCTTCACCAAATGCGCCAGCTTGCACATAGTGTTGACCTGCTGCACTGGATTCTGCAACCGGTTGTGTGGTTGGAATGGCAATTTGTGCTTGTGCCAATTTTTCTTCTTGATTGAAGTTGTCAGGGTTGATGGCCTCAACCTCTACTAGCCCACTTCCTTTTTCTATTAGTCTTAGCTTGTGTGCCGCAGCATATGATAAATCAATTTCTCTGTCATGCTTAAAAGGGCCTCTGTCGTTGATGCGGACAATAACTGAGCGACCATTCTCTAGATTCGTGACCTTTGCGTAGCTGGGCAAAGGTAGAACGGTATGGGCAGCAGTCATGCTGTACATATCATACACTTCGCCATTAGCAGTTTTGTTGCCATGAAATAGCTTCCCGTACCAAGAAGCGATGCCTTGTTTTTTATAGTTATCGGCTGATTGTAATGGAGTATATTTTTTACCCAGTGCAATGTATGGCTTAGTCGAGTATTTATACAGTGCTTCTTTTTTTGGTACGGCGTCCGGAATATCATCTAAATTACTTGGTGGGTTCGCATGTGGCCCATCACCAGGGTAATAACCGCCACCAGTTGTTTGGTCGTTTGTTGTTGGTTCAGCCGGAGCTGGCGGAGAACGCTTAATGGCTGGACTGCTGCTACAAGCAGCCAGAATTAAAGTGCTTAAAATTGCGAATACAATTGATTTTTTCATTTTAAAATTATCCTGATGCAACTAACTTTTTATGCGTATGAATGCTCATAAGTATGCCAAATCCAAGAAGTATGGTCACCATCGATGTGCCACC
>JBFIDU010000251.1:0-3014 GCA_041603755.1 Methylophilaceae bacterium | reverse complement strand
ATATGCCTCATCTATCACCACGACTGAATAACGGTTTTTTTGTAATAGTGCCTCAATTCGCTCTAATTCTAGCGGTATACCAGTTGGCGCATTAGGATTGGGGAAAATGATGCCGCCATTTGGGCGATCATAATCATGAATATTAATTTCAAACCTTCGATCCAGTGGAATTGTTTCGTATTCAATCCCATACAGACCACAATATACAGGGTAAAAGCTATAGGTAATATCGGGGAAAAGTAACGGCCTTGATTGCTTAAGTAACGCTTGAAACACATGCGCAAGCACCTCATCAGACCCATTTCCGACAAACACTTGCTCTTCGGTCAACCCGTTGAAATCGGCAATAGCTGATTTCAATCTTTTCGAGGCTGGGTCCGGGTACAGTTTTAATTGTTCACCGACTTCTGCTTTTATCGCCTCTATTACCTTTGGACTAGGCCCATAAGGATTCTCATTGGTGTTTAACTTGATGAGATTTTGTACTTTTGGCTGCTCTCCTGGCACATAGGGAACAAGGTCATGAACAATTTCACTCCAATATTGGCTCATTAGTTTTCTTTCACCAAGACTATTTCAGCCGATATTCGGCAGACCTCGCATGTGACTGCAAACTCTCACCATGCGCTAAGGTAGATGCAATCTTGCCTAATTTCTGCGCACCCTCACTTGAAACCATAATTAAACTAGAGCGCTTTTGAAAGTCATAGACACCTAACGGAGAACTAAACCGTGCTGTTCTGGATGTTGGTAGCACATGGTTTGGACCTGCGCAGTAGTCTCCCAGCGCCTCACAGGTATCCCGTCCCATAAAAATAGCGCCGGCATGTTTGATTTTCTTGCTTAATGCTAGTGGTTCTTCGACAGAGAGCTCCAAATGTTCAGGTGCAATATAATTACAAATTTCAATGGCTTCTTCTATGTCCTTTACATGAATCAGGGCACCTCTATCCGTAATAGATTTGCTGATGATATCTTTGCGTGGCATTTCTAATAGAAGCTTTTGCATGCTTGATTCGACTTGATTCAAAAATGCTTCATCTGGACATAACAATATAGACTGTGCCAGTTCATCATGCTCTGCTTGACTGAACAAATCCATCGCTATCCAGTCTGGATCTGTTTTACCATCACATATCACCAATATTTCTGATGGTCCTGCAACCATATCAATGCCCACTACACCAAAAACACGTCTTTTTGCAGCCGCCACAAAGGCGTTACCTGGACCAGTCACTTTATCTACCTGAGGCACTGTCTCTGTACCATAAGCCAGCGCTCCTATTGCCTGCGCACCGCCAATACAAAACACGCGATCCACGCCTGAAATGGCAGCAGCTGCTAGCACAAGTGCATTTTTTTCACCGTTGGGGGTTGGTACCACCATGATTAACTCTTTAACGCCAGCCACTTTTGCTGGAATTGCATTCATTAATACGCTGGAAGGGTATGCTGCTTTGCCGCCTGGCACATACAAACCGACTCTATCAAGCGGTGTTACTTGCTGCCCCAGCAGCGTTCCATCTGACTCTGTGTAGTGCCATGATTCCATTATTTGCTTTTCATGATAGCTACGCACACGGTCTGCGGCTTCTTGCAATGCTTTGCGTTGTTCATTAGGCAATGCCATTAAAGCAGCCTGCAATTCACTTTGCTTGATTTCTAGCTCTGCAATACTTTTTGCAGCAGTTTTATCGAAACGGTTGGTATACTCCAACACAGCATCATCACCACGTATTTTTACATCCTTTAAGATATTCGCGACAACCTGGTCAATACGATCATCTTGAGCTGTTTCAAAAGCAAGCAAGGCCTTTAATGCAACATCAAAATCTTGGTCTTTTGTCGATAAACGTCTAATATCCATATTGCCCTAACTCTTTGCAACCGCGTTTGTAAAATCATCCAAAATCGGCTGCAATAAAGAACGATTTAATTTTAATGATGCTTGATTGACAATCAACCGTGAGCTGATGTCCCCAATGTGCTCGACCGCTTCAAGATTGTTCGCTTTAAGTGTGCCACCTGTACTGACTAAATCAACAATAGCATCGGCAAGGCCAACCAATGGACCCAGCTCCATAGAGCCATAGAGTTTGATTAAATCAACATGCATACCTTTTGCTGCAAAGTGCTCCCGTGCAGTTTTTACATATTTCGTCACAACTTTAAGTCGAGCACCTTGACGAACGACAGCATCATAATCAAAACCCTGACGCACAGCGACCATCATTTTACACTTTGCAATTTGTAAATCTAACGGTTGATATAAGCCGTCGCCACCATGTTCGTCTAACACATCTTTACCTGCGATCCCAATATCCGCCGCACCATACTGTACATAGGTAGGCACATCAGAGGCGCGCACAATAATCAGACGTACATCTTTACGATTAGTTTCTAGGATTAGCTTTCTTGATGAACCAGGCTCTTCGGTTGCCTCAATACCAGCCGCCGCAAGCAGGGGTGCTGTCTCGTCAAAAATTCTGCCTTTCGATAATGCAATGGTAATCATCTTAATGTGCTCGTTTAACTTTTGCGCCCAACGCAGTAAATTTTTCTTCTAACAATTCATAACCACGATCAAGATGATATATCCGCTCTATCACCGTCTCGCCTTTTGCAACCAACCCTGCCAATACTAAACTTGCTGAAGCGCGTAAATCCGTCGCCATGACAGTTGCGCCATCTAACTGTGACACACCTTTCACCAATGCTGTATTACCTTCTACACTGATGTCAGCACCTAATCTTTGCAACTCCTGTACATGCATAAATCGATTTTCAAAAATTGTTTCTGTAACGGTTGCAACACCTTCAGCGACAGCATTCAAAGCCATAAATTGTGCTTGCATATCCGTTGGGAATGCTGGATGTGGCGCAGTTCTGATATTAACTGCATGCAGATTTCCACTACTAATCACAGTAATACTATCATCCTCAACAAGCACTTCTGCTCCAGCTTCGCGTAGCTTTTCAATCACAGCATCTAATAAGTCGGCTCGCACATTCTT
>JBFIDU010000250.1:0-3016 GCA_041603755.1 Methylophilaceae bacterium | reverse complement strand
TTCAATTATTAATATAGTCTTAATGTATATTGTCATTCTTTGGATGGTGATAGAGGCTATTGAACGTATCAGTCAGCCTCGTGAAGTTATGGGTTCTTATGTCATTGTGATTGCATTGATTGGGCTAATTATCAATATCATTGTTGTTAAGCAATTACATCACGATGACTCGGAAAAAAGTTTAAATCATCAAGCTGCGCTTTTACATGTGATTGGTGATTTATTGGGTTCTATTGCTGCGCTAGCAGCAGGGATGGTTATCTATTTGACAGGGTGGTTGCTAATTGACCCAGTGCTTTCTCTGTTTATATCGTTGTTATTGCTTATTGCGACATTAAATCTCAGTAAACAGGTATGGATGAGTCTAACAGGAAAAGGACTCAATCATGTGCATCGACACTAAGTCAACATCAACACAAAGTTTAATATCGTTGTGTGTTTATTTTTCTAGGTTTTTAATCCATTTGAGTAATGGTGCCCATTGCTCAAGGTCTTTTTTTGCTTTGTAAGCCGGCATCTCAAATAGACTAATGCCATGCTCAGCAGTATGGGCGTATATTTGCGCATTGCGCAAATTGCCAATCACTGGAAATCCACTATCGTTAAGGTATTCTGCAAGATTTTCTGCTGCTTTGGTTCGGCTTGCTACGCGCATGCCAAGCATAGCGACAAAAGTACGTTCTTTTCGCACGGCTTTTTCCGCTTTGAGTATGTCGATAAACTCTTGTGTCGCATTGATATCATAGGTTGAAGCTTGCATCGGTACGATTACCCAGTCTGCTTCTTTAACCGCATCACTTAGCTTGTCTCCACGGATGCCTGCAGGCGAATCAATAATAGCAATTTCTATATTTTTTTTCTTGGCGAGTGCATCACGATTATTGGCACTGCTAATTTTTGATAAGTGTTCTGGTCTTCTACGAACCCAGCTATAAGAAGATTGTTGTTTGTCCAAATCTAGGAGGCAAACATTTTTGCCGTTGCTAGCATAATAGCCCGCTAGATTTGTTGATAAGGTCGTTTTTCCACTCCCACCTTTTGGATTTGCAATCAAGATTTTGATCATTAAGCTTTCCTGTGCGGTTGGTAAAGTCTAAATACCTTAATAGTTTAACTCATGATTTTTTATTTTTCTTGTTTTCTTTTTCACGTAATAAAGCTACTCTTTGTTTCCATTCTATAAGCTGTTCATCCTCTAATTCAAGTTGAATAGCTATTGCTTCTTCTTCTGTCAGTTTATCTTTTTCAAGTCTCTTTGGTAATTTTCCTGTCATGCGTGAAAGTACACGCTCCCTTTGCTCTCCTGAAAGTTCCTTTGCTTTTGATATATAGTCTTTCTTGCTTGATGTCATGTTTTCCCCCTAATTTTTACCAGCAGCTAATATAGCTGATTTTTGCAAAACTTTCTGTGACAGAATTATGACAAAAATGCGTTTTTCTATCCCTAGTTTTGACTTGATATGAAGTACACAATTGAGGTTCATTAATGCATTACGTTTGTATTAGCTGTTAAAATTAGTCGATGTTTGATCCAAAGCCAATTTTAAAAAATCTGCCTAATTTGCCTGGTGTTTATCGTATGAAAAATACCGAAGGCACTGTTATTTATGTTGGCAAAGCGAAGGATATTAAAAAACGCGTATCTAGTTATTTTAATAAAAATATACCTAGTCCCAGAACACGTATGATGGTCTCTCAAATTGAAGATATAGAGACGACAGTAACACGGACAGAGGCGGAGGCGCTACTGTTAGAGAGTAATCTTATCAAAAATATGATGCCTCGTTATAACGTATTGTTCAGGGATGACAAATCTTATCCCTATATCGCACTAACTGGAGATGCATATCCGCGACTAGCTTTTCACCGTGGTGCACAAAGAAAGCATACGCAATACTTTGGGCCGTTCCCCAGTAGCACTGCCGTACGTGAAAGCATTCAATTATTACAAAAAGTATTCAAATTACGCACCTGTGAGAATTCTGTGTTCTCTAATAGAACAAGACCTTGTCTGCAATATCAAATAGAGCGTTGTACTGCACCCTGTGTCGATTACATTAGTGTCGAAGATTATCAGCATGATGTTCAACATGCTGCGATGTTCTTGCAAGGGAAAGCAAATGAGGTATTGAATACATTGGGCGAGAAAATGAATAGAGCGGCGCAAACCCAGGCATATGAGTCTGCTGCTGTATTCAGGGACCGTATACAGGCCCTTAGGCAGGTGCAAGCGAAGCAGTTTGTGAGTGACTTCAGTGTATCTGATGCTGACGTGGTCGCCTGCGCTAGTTTGCACGGACAACATTGTATCAATTTGGTGATGATTCGTGGCGGGCGGCATATAGGAGATAAAAGCTTTTTCCCCAAAAATAGTCAGGATGCAACCTTAATAGAGACGGTTGAGGCTTTCCTAACGCAGCACTACATGGCACAAAATACGCCACCATTAATTGTATGTGGCGTCGATATTGATGCTAAGGGCTTTGCTGCAATATTTTCAGAACAGGCAGATCGTAAAATTAGAATTATTAACAATGCTATCGGTGATAAGCGCATCTGGTTGAAAATGGCACAAACCAATGCAGAGTTGGCGCTTAGTCAACGCGCTGCCAGCTCGGCAAATCAAGCTGCTAAGTTAGTTGCACTAAGAGAAGCATTACATCTTGCTGAAACAGTAGAACGTATTGAGTGTTTTGATATTAGTCATACGATGGGTGAGGCAACAGTAGGTAGCTGTGTGGTTTTTGATAAAGGGGATATGCAAAACAGTGAATACAGGCGTTATAACGTTAAAGGCATTACACCAGGCGATGACTATGCTGCGATGCGAGATGTTCTTTCGCGCCGCTATAAGAAAGTAGCAGCGGGTGAGGGGATTCGCCCTGATTTAGTGTTTATAGATGGAGGCAAGGGTCAGTTGGGTATTGCAGTAGAAGTCATGCATGAAGTTGGTCTCGATGATATTTTGCTGATTGGGATTGCTAAAGGCGAGGAGCGTAAACCAGGATTAGAAACA
>JBFIDU010000249.1:0-3027 GCA_041603755.1 Methylophilaceae bacterium | reverse complement strand
CAGCGGTTCGGTGCTTATGTAGAGCCTGCTGTTGAGCCAGGACCCAGATGGCACTGGCCTTATCCGATTGAGTCTGTAACTGTCGTTAATATGGAGCAAGTGCGAAAGTTAGAAGTGGGGTACAGAACAGGTCTCAACGGGGTCAAGCAAAAAGTGCCTGAAGAAGCATTAATGCTAACTGAAGATGAAAACATTATCGATTTGCAATTTGCTGTGCAATACAACCTCAAAAATGCAAAAGACTATCTCTTTAATAACCGCAGTACTGATGAATCAGTGATGTCTGCCGCGGAAACGGCTATTCGCGAAGTTGTTGGTAAGAATAAGTTGGATGATTTGTTACAAAAAGGATTGCAAGATACTTCAGAACAAATGCAGGCTTTATTAGACTCTTATGGTACAGGCGTTAATATTACTAGCGTTTCATTACAGTCTGCTTTGCCGCCTGAACCTGTGCAAGAAGCCTTTGAGGATGTGAACCGCGCAAATCAGGATTACCAACGACAAATTAACGAAGGGCAGGCTTATGCCAATGCTGTCATACCTAAGGCCCGCGGAAACGCATCTCGTTTGTTAGCTGAAGCAGAGGGTTACAAGCTGAAAGTGCAAAACGAGGCAAGTGGTAATGCAGACCGTTTTGAGAAGATCTATGCAGAATACGTGAAAGCACCTGAAGTGACACGACAACGTTTGTTCATAGAGGCACAAGAACAAATTTTATCTGACGTAAGTAAAGTTATTGTTGATCAGAAAGAGGGCAGTAATAGTTTGTTGTATTTGCCCTTAGATAAGCTTATGCAGATTAGCGGCCCATCATCAAGTAGAAATACCTCACAATCATCAGTGAGTGAGGCTAGTGACAGTGAGTCAATGGCATCCAAGAATGATGCACGTGAATTGCTTCGCAGTCGTGAAAGAGAAGGTAACTAAGATGAAAAAGAATATTGGATTAATCATTGTAAGTGGTTTGATTTTATTGGTGTTGATCAGTATGTCGGCATTTATTGTGGATCAGCGTGAATATGGTTTAGTTTTTCGGTTAGGTCAAATTGTTGATACTAAAAAAGAGCCTGGACTTTATTTCAAATTTCCATTTATTGAAAATGTTAAATATTTTGATAAACGAATTGTCACGCTTGATGGTGAAGCGCCAGCAAAATTTATTACCAGTGAAAATAAATACATGTTGGTAGATTCTTTTGTCAAATGGCGAATAATCGATCCTGCTAAATACTATGTCTCTATCAAAGAAGGTGGTGAAGCAGCAGCAGAAGATCGTCTAGCAAAAGTGATTAACGCAGGCTTGCGTGCTGAGTTTGGTGTACGTACTGTCCGAGATGTGATCGCGGGTGAAAGAACGGCAATTATGGATAATCTACGTGAAAAAGCCGATAAAGAGGCGGGCCAGATTGGAGTTAAGATTGTTGATGTTCGACTAAAACGTGTTGATTACTCTGAGGAAATCAGCAAATCTGTTTTTGATCGTATGATTTCAGAACGGAAAAGAATTGCTAATCAACTCAGGTCTGAGGGTGCGGCTGCTTCTGAGAAAATTAGAGCGGATGCGGATAAGCAAAAAGAAGTCATCATTGCGGAAGCATTCCGAGATGCACAAAAAACGAAAGGTGATGGTGACGCGATTGCAACCGAGATCTATGCAAAAGCATATGGTAAAAGTCCAGAGTTTTACGCGTTTTACAGAAGCACTGAAGCTTACAAAAATAGTTTAAATAGTAAATCTGATGTGATGGTATTAGATCCTAATTCGGATTTTTTCAAATATCTACGTTCTTCTGATGGTAACAAAAAATAATAAGAATGAACTCTACCTTACTTGCAGCTCTGGGGTTAATGCTAGTTTTCGAGGGGCTATTACCTTTAATAGCTCCTCAAGCATGGCGTGAAACCTTTAAAAGAATGATTATGTTAAAAGATGGTCAGCTGCGCTTCATAGGCGTGGTTTCTATTGCTTTTGGTTTGTTGCTACTGTTCATCAATCACTAATACTACATCTTCAGATATGAGCAGTTTAAGCTGTTTGCAAGTATAATACCCGCATGCGAAATTGGTTACTCCCAGAGTTTATTGAAGATGTCATGCCTATTGAGGCAGAACGTATCGAGACGTTGCGCCGACAACTGTTGGATTTATTTAAAGTGCATGGCTATCAATATGTGATTCCACCTACGCTGGAGTATATAGAGTCGCTAATCACGGGCACTGGTAGTGAATTAGATACGGCAACATTCAAAGTCGTGGATCAACTCACAGGTCGAATGATGGGTATCAGAGCTGATACAACTCCACAAGCAGCTCGTATAGATGCGCATATGCTCAATCATACTGGTATATCAAGATTATGCTATGCAGGAACAGTATTACGCACGCAACCCAGCGGTTTGGCGAGGACACGAGAGCCATTACAGGTTGGAGCAGAGCTTTTTGGCCATGCAGGTGTTGAAAGTGATATAGAAATACAGCGATTGATGATTAAATCGCTGAAATTAATAGGACTAGATCGCTTACATGTTGATTTTAGCCACGCGGGTATTTTTGAAAGTCTTATTGAAGCGGCAAATATAGACCGGAATTTAGAAGATGAGCTTCAAGGTGCTTTGCTTAGTAAAGATAAATCACTATTAGAAACGCTGACAAAAAATGTTGATCAGACAATAAAGCAAGCATTGATACAATTAGTGGACTTGAATGGTAATCGCGACATACTAATACGTGCAAAAGCTGTCTTACCTCCGTTACCAAAAATAACTAAAGCACTTCAAGATCTTGCTTATGTATCTGATCAGTTACTTGATTTGAATTTAGACATCGGCTTTGATCTGAGTGAATTACGCGGTTATCACTATCATAGTGGCCTTATTTTTTCTGCTTACGCACATAATTATGCAGGTCCATTGGCTTTGGGTGGCCGTTATGATGAGGTGGGTATAGCCTTTGGCCGTGCAAGGCCCGCAACTGGATTTAGCTTGGACTTGCGTGGTATTGTCAGTGCGCTTGATTGTGCCGAGT
>JBFIDU010000248.1:0-3035 GCA_041603755.1 Methylophilaceae bacterium | reverse complement strand
TAGACAAAAGGTAATGAGAAAATAACTGCTGTAGCGATAGCAAGTAAAATTAAGAAAGCAACCAATATTTGGCGCCATCTACGCTTGAGAATAGCTAGATATTCATTAAAGGTTAATTCGTTTTCCATAGCCTGCTTTGTTATTAATTATTAAAATTTAGGGCTAGTGTAAGTAAAGAAAACTCCTACTGAAGTATCATCTACAGAGTCTTGACCTGTAAATTTTAGATATCTTTGACTAGCTTCCACGTGCATTAACCAAGAGTTTGTAATTTCATAATCATAAAAACCAGTCAAGTCTTGTGTATCAACGCCAGATTTATTTTCTCTTAGGCCTAAGTTAACACCCCATGAGCTTCTTGGCGTCAAGTTATATTTAAATTTTGAAGTAAATGACTCGGCCACATCTACAAAACCCAATCCAGTTGGGAATACTATTCTTTCCAAAGTGCCAGCAAGATCATAACGTTCGCCTATGTAAGTAGCTGTTAATTTACCAACGACTTCATCATCCGAAGTTGAGTTAAACTGAACAAAACCTAAATCTGCAATATAGCTAAATTGTGGCGTAAGATTTACCTCAACGCCTCCAGTATAAGTTTGATATCTAACATTAAAATCATCAGGGACACCATCTGCCCTAAAATTAGTACTCAAAATACTTACAAATGGCGTCACACTTGGACTATATGCATATCTTAAACCGATGCCATAATCCGCAACATTGAAATCACCTAATCCTTGCACGCCTGAAAAGGTATTATCTTGATAACGAGCATTTGTATTTAAAGTGAAGTTTTGCGATAAATAATAGTCATAAGATGCTGCGTAATTCTTTGTTACAGAAGTACCATCTTGCGTTACAACACCTGTTGTATTGAATTGTGTATTGCGGCTGGTTTGCCTAGTGTAGTCAGCTTTTAGCTTTAACTCACCACTTTCGAATAATCTTTCCCAGCCAATTGTTCCAAAAGGGTCTTCCCTGTTACCTAAAACATTCTGGTTTGATGCTCTTTGAAAGTTAACACCAAGTGAGCCAAACCATTTGTTTTTATCATCTAAAGCACTCAGTTTGTACTCAGGCACAAGTGAATATATATAGGTAGATTCTTCAACACTACTATCTAAAAACTGTAGGTTACTATGGTATTCAGTACCAGCTCTTACCGTACCACTATGCTCTAATATGATAGCAGCATTACTGCTGTTTGACGTAGCCAATGAACACAAAACCGCAAGCTTGATCAGGCGCAGATAATTTCTTTTAGTAGACGTAGCTGTCAAAACTTTCCCCTAAGCACTTTGTTATTAGTTTACAACGAAAAATAGACTTTATTCGTGCGTATTATACTACGTAACATCATGAAAACAACGCTGTAGACCAGATGTGTGGTTTTTATGGTACAAGTATCGTGTCCCCAGCATTTAATACAATGTTTGATTCTAATTTTTGACCTTTTATCAATGCATTGTAGTCAATTGGCATGACTATTTGTCCATCTTTACCATTTCTAAGTACTTTAATCGCACTTAGGTCAGCAAACTTGTCAAAACCGCCAGTGAGGCTTAGTGCCTGCATTACCGTCATCGGCCCTGTCATCGGCACTGGTCCAGGCTTCAAAACCTTTCCTAATATAAAAATACGGTTACCTTCCGTACCAGAAACAACAACGGTTACTTGTGGGTCAGGTAAGTAAGTAGTCAGTTTTGCTGTTACCCTCTTTTCTACTTCTGCAGCAGTTGCACCCGCCACATCTATTCTGCCTGCCAGTGGGAATGTGATGCTGCCATCAGGCAATACCTTAGTATCTTTTTGTAAAGTTTCTTCTCCCCAAACTGAGATATTGAGTGCATCACCTGCTTTTAGCCTGTAAGTCGCATCTACTGCCAATGCAGAGCCAATTGACATCAAACTGATAAGCAGCACAAGTAAAGCTTTTTTAAACATAATTTATTTCTCCATAAATGACGCAATTTTAATGCAATGATACAGGAAATGAGACGATTGTTAACATGCAGATATAGTTACTAGTGAGAATTGTCTTGAATATAATCTTTACAATTAACAACGCTTTGTTGTTATAGAATGCTTTTAATTAAGCATCCAATTATATTTTACGCTTATTAGATAAGCCAACAAACCCTATCAATGCCAACAAAAACAACCAGCTTGCTGCAGGAAGCGGAACCTCTCCTGCTCTACAGTTATTAGCATTAACAGTTTCCTTAAAATAAGCAGCGCAACTCGCTGTTGTTGATTGCTGCTCTTTGCCTTTTTGATGAATTGTTTCAGTATGGCTAACGTCGAGATTGGATTGATAGTTAGTATGTTCTAGAGCATGTGCTGATGAAGCACTTAGTATGGTGGCTACTAGCACCGTCTTTAAAAATCGTATTACGTTAATGATTTGATTATCTAATTCCATGCACTGATAATACTGTTATGGCACGGTTCTGCGCTATAGCCCATAAGGGCTAGTCACTTACACAACGCTAATATTAATAAGCACTTTTACCAGTAAATGCAGTAACTGTTCTGAATAAAATAGAGATATCTAGACCGATAGACCAGTTATTAATATATTCAATGTCTGATTCGATACGCTTCATCATCTGATCAATGTCTTTAGTTTCGCCACGATAACCTCTAACTTGCGCCAATCCTGTGATGCCTGGCTTAATATTATTTCGTATATAGTAGTCAGTAATACGCTGCGCATACTCTTCATCATGTTGAACGGCATGCGGCCTTGGCCCTACTAACGACATATCCCCAAACAACACATTTAAAAGTTGGGGCAGCTCGTCTAAACTAGTCTTACGAATGAACTTACCTACTCTGGTTATTCTTGGATCGTCTTTTTGTGCCTGTTTAACAACCTTAGTATCTTCAGAACTTTGCTCTACTTTCATACTGCGAAACTTCCAGATACGGAATGTTTTGCCATTCCAGCCTGTTCTATTTTGTCTAAAAAAGACTGGCCCTGGACTATCTAACTTTACTGCAGCTGCAATCACCAATAACAAAGGAGATAT
>JBFIDU010000247.1:0-3036 GCA_041603755.1 Methylophilaceae bacterium | reverse complement strand
TTCATCTTCATTTAACAATCCATCGAGCGGTCTTAGTCCCACACCGTCATGTGAGGCAATAAAATTAAAATATGTTGTGCCATTTTGCGCCGGCGGCATACTCATTAGCCATGATTTTAAGTGTCGACAGTTTCCAGTAATTAGGGTGTAAATTAACAAAGGTGGTAATGAAAAGTTATAAATCATATGCGCCTCATTACCATTACCAAAGTAAGTTAAATTTTCACGATTTGGTACATTGGTTTCAGTAATAATAATCGCATTAGGGTTGTAATGTTCTATCAATAATCGTAAGACTTTTATAATTTCGTGTGTTTGTTGTAGATGGATACAATTTGTTCCTGGTTCTTTCCATAAAAAAGCAACCGCATCTAGGCGAAAAACTTGAATACCGTTTTGAATATACTCATAGATAATATTTGCAAATTCGACCAATACATCAGGATTTGCAAAGTTAAGATCTACCTGATCTGGACTAAACGTGCACCAAACGTAGCGCTTTCCGTCTACAGTCTCCACCTCATTCAATAAAGGGCTAGTCCTCGGCCTGACGACTAAGCTTGTATCTAGGTCTTTATCTGCTTCAAAAAAGTAACCCTTTCCAGGAGACAAGCCATTTTTGTAGTTATCAAACCACCAACTACGTGACGACATATGATTTAAAACCAAATCAGACATTAGCTTAAAATCTTTGCTAATAGCGCGAATGTCGCTCCAATCTCCATGCGATTCATTCACCGCCAAATAATCAATTACCGAAAAGCCATCATCTGAGCTATAAGGGAAAAAAGGCAATATATGGACAATACTGACTACTTCTTTGAGGTAAGCATGTAAAAAATTGCTCAATACTTTTAAAGGATGTTTATCATCTTCAAGCAAAGTATCGGCGTAGGTGATTAACGCAATATCTCGTTCATCCCAGTTGTTTTGATGTGCTGTTGGTTCTTGATAACCTGCATCCAAATGCATGGTTTTAATCAATGTTTGTGCAAGATCGACTACATCTTCGTTTGGATACACCTTTTCTAAATGTGTAACCAGCTTGTGATGCAATTCACTATATTGTGAGAACTCCATCGTCATTTATTGGTATTGCTCCATATCAGCATCGACAGCAGCTAAAAACTCTTTTTGCAAATTAGGTAGTGCGCTGATAACACGGTTCCAACTCGGGATAAAAGGCGTATCCATTGGGTTATCAAGAAATGAGTTGCCAGCAGCCATGATGCATTGTGCAAAGGTTTCCACTGCCTGTTCTTCTTTATGCCGATCGTAACTAAGGCCATTAATCATCGCATCGTTCTGGTAAGTAACAATTAAATCTAATGCGATACGATAATAAGTTGCTTTAATCGTTCTAAAAGACTCCGTAGAGAAAACCTCACCATTGGTTGCTAGTTTTCTAAAAAGCGCTTTTGAAATATCAGTGCTCATTTTTGATAAACCTTTACTCGCATCTTCGGCTGATATATCTTGATGCTTATGATCATAAGTATCTGCGATATCAACCTGACAAATACGGCTGGTGGCATAATTACGTTTCAATTCAGAAAGCACACCTATTTCTAAACCCCAATCTGTGGGGATACGCAAATCGCTAATAACATCAGTTCGAAATGAAAATTCACCAGCTAATGAATAACGGAAGCTATCTAAGTAATCTAATACTTCGCTAGGTGCGCAGGCTTTTTTTAGTGCTCTTATCAATGGGGTGACTAATAGCCGATTCACCCGACCGTTCATTTTTCCGCCAGCCAAACGCGCATAGTAGCCTTTGCAAAACATATAATTAAAATTTGGGTTAGCTACTGGGTAGATTAATCGAGCCAATAAATCACGTTTGTAAGTCAAAATATCGCAATCGTGCATAGCAACTGATTCAGAACGGCCTGAGGCTAGTGCATACCCCATGCAAAACCAAACATTGCGACCCTTACCTTTTTCAACAGGAGATATCCCTTCAGACTTAAGCTTTGCATCAATGGCCTTGAGTCGAGGCCCGTCGTTCCAGAGGATCTTTTTTCGCTGTGGTAATACACTAAAAAATTCCAGCGCATATCGATACTGTGCTTCATTCGCTGCATCTAGCCCAATGATAATTTCATCGAGATAATCAACCTTCTTTAATTCTTCAATAATATTTTTAAGTGCGGGCCCTTCCAGCTCGGAGAACAAGGATGGCAAGATAAGTGCTAAAGGACGTATCTGACTGAACTGCCTAAGTTCTGCTTCTAATTCTTCAACTGGCCTTCTATTTAAATTGTGTAGCGTTGTGATAACGCCATTTTGGTAAAAATCCCCCATAACTAAGTTCCTTTTTGTTCTAGTAATCTTAACATTTCATCATTCCAACCAGCTGGGCCCTCTAACCGGCTGAAAACAGTGTTTGTATTTTTCAACTGCATTTCTGATGTACGACCTGACTTAATGACAATCGCAATATCAACAGCCTCTAGCATAGGTATATCATTTGGGCTATCTCCCAGCCCTACGGATAGAATCTGATTAGGCGCATATTTAGCCTCAAATAAACGCAACGCGTACGTAACTGCCCTACCCTTATCAAACAATCCAACCACATGATAAAAGCGACCACCTTTAATTAACTTTAATTGTTGTTTGTTAATATGCGCCGTAAATTGCGCTAGGTTCTCTTTACTATCATCCCAAAGTAGAGGCTCACTGCCAAAGCGATCTTTTGCCATTGAAGCATCAGCCTCGCTTAAATTAGTTAACTCACTCACCTCACCGGCAGTCAATGAACTAAAGTGCCTGAACTGAAACCCTTCTGCTTTAAGATTCTCCAACACAGTTAGAATGGATGCGTATTCCGAAGAAAAGTTAACTATTTCTTCAGCCTCATTTTGAAAATAATGTGCGGGAATAACTAAAGCTGCGCCGTTTTCTATAATATAGGGATGTTGGTTATGTAGCTGATGCCGGATTTTTTGCATCTCTGGTTTGGTTTTACTAGAGTTTAAAACCAATGGTATATTGCATTCCTTTAGTTTTTCCAAGGCCACATTTGCAGCC
>JBFIDU010000246.1:0-3050 GCA_041603755.1 Methylophilaceae bacterium | reverse complement strand
GGGGGCATACTCCCGGATCGGCATCCTGAAGCCTTCGGACGTGCTGCGGGCTTCGCCGCTGGGGGGGTAAATAACTGCCACTTATTGCTACCCTGGGCATCTGAGAGTGAACACAGACGTGCAATTAACATTGCGAACAGAATGGATAATGTCGTTATATTGCCGAAACTTAGTATTTCGCAACTTGCATTTGTTATCAATCATTCACTCGCCGCGGTTGGCGTTGATACAGGACTCTCGCATTTAAGCGCAGCCCTAAACGTCCCTACTGTCGCCATTTATACTGATACAGACCCAAAACTAACTGGCGTTATGGCATCGTCAATGGGGAGTGTCATCAATTTAGGTGGTAAAAAACAAAACCCTTCCTCGTCATCCGTGATGAATGCGCTAAAACAAATAAACGTCGTACTATAAAAGTACGATTTTGATAATGATATTACTTCAAATGTTTGACGACAAAATAGGCAAAGCCCAACATGGCAATAACGATCATGACAATCCCAATAATACTCATCAACCCATAATCTGTTGAAAACAGATCAAGCCATATTTTCATTTTAATCTCCTCGTTCTTGCATGAAAAAATCAGCACTAATATCAATATGCCACGCTATCAAGGTCGCCTTTTTGATTTACAACAAACAAACATCATTTATCAGCCAATACAGCAGTTTCCTAAAAAATAATTTAATGCTCTTGAAATATTCGCCATCATCTCCATATACGGTTGAGGTTTATTAATGATGGAATAGAAAAAATGGCAGACGATCAAAACACAGAAGAACAAACCCCTATGCAAACTGAAGAAAACCAAGAGGCTCAAGAAACAGAACAAGTAGCTGAAGCTGAAAAGGCGCCAGAGGAAAGAATTGCAGAGCTGGAACAAGCTTTAGAAGAGGCAAAAGCACAAGTTTTATATGTAAAAGCTGAAGGTGAAAATATTCGCCGCAGATCTTTTGAAGATATTGATAAAGCACGTAAGTTTGCTTTAGAGAAATTCTCAGGTGAACTGCTAGCCGTTAAAGATAGCTTAGACGCTGCGTTAGCAGTTGAAAGCGCTACGGTGGAAAGTTACAAGGATGGAGTAGAACTGACAGCTAAGCAATTACTGAGTGTGTTTGAAAAATTTAACATTGCAGAAATAAATCCAGTAGAAGAAAAGTTTAATCCTAATATGCATCAAGCAATCAGCACAATTGAATCTGATGCTGAACCAAACACCATCGTATCCGTATTGCAAAAAGGTTATACATTAAATGACAGAGTGCTACGTCCTGCTTTGGTTGTGGTTTCAAAAGCAAAATAGCCCTATTTGCAACAAGGACTTGAAAAGATAAAAACTGTCCCAATCATACGGTTAAAGCAGCAAAACTTAATGAAAAATTGATAGTTTAAATTAACAGATACAGTATTTTAGAAATATAAGGAATAGAAAACATGGGCAAAATAATTGGTATTGACTTAGGTACGACGAACTCTTGCGTTTCAGTAATGGAAGGTGGTAAACCTCGTGTTATTGAAAACGCCGAAGGCACACGCACCACACCATCCATCATTGCATATCAAGAAGATGGCGAAATCCTCGTTGGTGCACCAGCTAAACGTCAGGCTGTCACAAACCCTGAGAACACATTGTATGCGGTAAAACGCTTAATTGGCAGACGCTTTGATGAAGACGCTGTTCAAAAAGACATCAAATTGATGCCATACAAAATCGTGAAAGCAAATAATGGTGATGCATGGGTTGAAGTGCGTGGTGAAAAAATGGCACCACCACAAGTCTCAGCTGAAGTATTACGTAAAATGAAAAAAACTGCCGAAGATTATCTAGGTGAAGAGGTGACAGAAGCGGTTATCACGGTTCCAGCTTATTTCAATGACAGCCAACGTCAAGCAACAAAAGATGCAGGCCGTATTGCAGGTTTGGAAGTTAAACGTATCATCAACGAGCCAACAGCTGCAGCATTAGCTTTTGGTTTGGATAAGCAAGAAGGTGATCGTAAGATTGCAGTATACGACTTAGGTGGTGGTACATTTGATATTTCAATCATTGAAATATCAACCATTGATGGCGAACATCAATTTGAGGTGCTTTCAACGAACGGTGATACGTTCTTGGGTGGTGAAGATTTCGATAACCGCATTATCGATTTCCTTGCTGATGAATTCAAAAAAGACAATGGCGGTTTAGATTTACGTAATGACTTGCTCGCTAAACAACGTCTGAAAGAAGCAGCAGAAAAAGCAAAAATTGAATTATCTTCAAGTTCACAAACTGAAGTGAATTTGCCTTACATCACTGCAGATTCAACTGGGCCAAAACACTTGGTGGTTAAAATCACACGCTCCAAATTCGAGAGCATGGTTGAAGACTTGATTGAACGCACTATGGCACCATGCCAAACTGCAATGAAAGATGCAGGCGTTTCTGCATCTGACATTACAGATGTTATCTTGGTTGGCGGTCAAAGCCGCATGCCAAAAGTACAAGCAAAAGTGCAAGAGATTTTTGGTAAAGAGCCACGTAAAGACGTTAACCCAGATGAAGCAGTATCAGTAGGCGCTGCAATTCAAGGTGGCGTGTTGCAAGGTGATGTGAAAGACGTATTGTTACTTGACGTAACACCATTATCCTTGGGTATTGAAACACTTGGCGGCGTAATGACTAAGTTGATTAAAAAGAATACAACGATTCCAACCAAGGCGTCACAAGTATTCTCTACCGCTGAAGACAATCAGAACGCGGTAACAATCCAAGTGTTACAAGGTGAACGTGAAATGGCATCTGGCAATAAGAGCTTAGGTCAATTTAATTTGACTGATATTCCGCCTGCACCACGTGGCCAACCACAGATTGAAGTGACTTTTGATATTGATGCAAATGGTATTTTGCATGTATCGGCAAAAGACAAAGCTACTGGTAAAGAAAACAAAATTACCATTAAGGCTAACTCAGGCTTAAGCGAAGAAGAAATTCAACGTATGGAGCAAGACGCTGAGGCGCATGCAGAAGAAGATAAAGCATTACGTGAAACAGTTGATGCACG
>JBFIDU010000245.1:0-3053 GCA_041603755.1 Methylophilaceae bacterium | reverse complement strand
ACGACTTAATGGGATACGAGCAAGCATTTGCTTTTTGATATCCTCTGGTAATTCCGCAGTCATGTCAGTTTCGATAAAACCTGGCGCAACGCAGTTAACAGTAATACCTCTAGAACCCACCTCAGTAGCTAGTGATTTTGTAAATCCAGTCATACCAGCCTTTGCTGCAGCGTAATTAGTCTGTCCAGCATTACCCATGTGGCCAACCACACTTGAAATACTAATAATGCGGCCTGTTCTAGCTTTCATCATTGGTCGAAGCACAGCTTTGCTCATGCGGTAAACTGAGCTCAGATTAGTTGAAATAACAGCATCCCAATCCTCATCAGACATGCGCATCATCAATGTATCTTTCGTGATGCCAGCATTATTCACAAGCAGGCTCACATCGCCGAACGCGGCATTAATATCTGCAAGTACTGCATTAATTTGTTCCGCATTATTAACATCTAGTGCAATTCCTTTACCTTTTATACCTGCTTCAGCTAAAGCATTAGTAATTTTCACAGCACCAGTTTCTGATGTTGCTGTGCCAATAACAATAGCGCCTTGCCTACCTAATGTTTGTGCAATAGCCGCGCCAATACCTCGGCTAGCGCCAGTGACTAATGCAATTTGATTCTCTAATGACATGTAAAGACCTCTATGAAATTATGAATTATATTCTGCAACCGCTTCAATATTAACCAGTGCAGTACATGGCAAATCAGCAGCGATTCGTTTTGTTAAGCCGGCAAGTACTTTACCAGGTCCACATTCTGCCGTTTTCTCAATTTGTAACTTATGTATTAATCTAACTGTATCAGACCAGCGTACAGGCGAATAAAGTTGACGAACCAATGCGTCCTTAATTTTATCTGGATCACTATAAGACACAACATCCGCATTGTGAATAACAGGTACCTCAGGAGTTTTAACATCAACATTTTTCAGATAATCAGCTAATTGGTCTGCTGCTGGTTTCATCAACGAGCAGTGAGATGGAACACTAACCGGTAGTTGCAATGTACGTTTTGCACCTTTTTCTTTTGCTGCCATCATGGCACGCTCTACAGCTGCTCTATTGCCAGCAATCACAATCTGACCAGGAGAGTTAAGATTTACAGCTGAAACAACCTCACCTTTTGCACTTTCATCGCAGATATTTCGTACAACATCATCCTCTAGACCTAGAATAGCTGCCATTGCACCAACTCCGTCAGGCACTGCATTTTGCATCGCTTGTGCTCTAAACTTAACCAATGGTATTGCATCTGCATATGAGATTGCGCCAGCCGCAACTAGCGCTGAATACTCACCTAAGCTATGCCCTGCCATAAACGTTGGCACTACACCTTTCATTATTTGATAAACACGCCACACTGCTACACCTGCCGCCAACATCAGCGGTTGTGTGTTCTCTGTTTGATTGAGTGCAGTATTTTCTTCGGTTACCATTTGCCATAAATCGACACCTAACAAATCTGAAGCCTCGTTGAATGTCTCTTTAATAATTGCAATGCCTTCGAAGCCTGCCATCATGCCAACTGATTGTGAACCTTGCCCTGGGAAAAAAAGTGCTGTTTTCATTATAAATCACCTTAATAATACATAGTATATTACTGATTAAATTAAATAATTAATATTTAATTAATGCGGATCCCCACGTAAAACCACCGCCAAAAGCTTCCATCAGTAAGGTCTCACCACGCTTTATTCTGCCATCACGGATGGCAACATCTAATGCAAGAGGTATGGATGCGGCAGAGGTATTGCCGTGTTTATCAACAGTAACGACAACCTTGTCCATACTCATATCCAACTTTTTAGCTGTCGCTTGTAAGATTCGGATATTGGCTTGGTGTGGGACGAGCCAGTCAATATCTGACTTTTGCATGTTATTTGCTTTTAACGTATCTTCAACGATTTGATCAAGTGTATTAACCGCCATCTTAAAAACGGCATTACCTTCCATCAAAACAGTATCAACACCACCCAATTTTCGAGGAACATGCAGCATTTTTTCGTAGTTTCCATCCGCATAAATGTGCGTGGAAATAACTCCGGGCTCATTTGATGCTTGTAAAATCACACCACCTGCCCCATCACCCCATAAAATGCAATTGCTTCTGTCTGAATAATCAGTAATGCGTGAAAATGTGTCCGCCCCGATGACCAAGGCACATTTACTTGTGCCTGCTTTGATGAAATTATTAGCAACGCTTAAAGCATAAACAAACCCACTACAAACCGCTTGAATATCAAACGCAGGGCACTGAGAAACTGTTGCCCCAATTTTACGTTGCACTATGCTGGCTACACTGGGAAAAACCTTATCGGGTGTAGTCGTTGCCACAATGATAAGATCAATTTCACTTGCTTGAATATTGGCACTTGCGATTGCGTTTTCAGCAGCTTTTGTTGCCAAATCACTAGTCATTTCTTCTGGTGCAGCGATGTGCCGCTCACGAATACCGGTGCGTGTGTATATCCATTCATCTGTTGTATCAACCATCTTCTCTAAGTCTTTATTTGAGAGAATTTTACTGGGTAGATAACTTCCTGTACCACCAATCTTAGAATACGTCATATATGCCTACTTTATTATCCTAGGTAGTACTGTTATTTTCACTCGTTTGGATATGTTCAATTTCTAATTGCTCGGTAATTCTATGCAGCACACCATTTCTAGCTTCTTCGATTGCCGCGTGAATTGCATGATAAAAACCAACAACATCAGCACTGCCATGGCTTTTTACTACAATGCCACGTAGGCCCAGAAAACTCGCACCATTGTAACGCCTTGGGTCTACCCGCTTTTTAAAGGCGTTCAATACTGGTAATGCAGCCAATGCCATCACCCTTGTAATCCAGTTTCTCTTAAATTCGTATGTCAGGAACTTACCCATCATGTGAGCAAGTCCTTCTGTCGTTTTAAGAGAGACGTTACCAACAAAACCGTCGCACACTACTAAGTCAGTAGTGCCTTTAAAAATATCATCACCCTCTATATTGCCATAGAAGTTAAGATGGCTTGCTTTAAGCAATTCTCCCGCCTTTTTGACAACTTCATT
>JBFIDU010000244.1:0-3067 GCA_041603755.1 Methylophilaceae bacterium | reverse complement strand
TCCTGATGAAGTCAATGAATGGTATTTATTGGTTTATGCAGATGCATACGAATGGGTAGAGTTACCTAATGTAACGGGCATGGCATTATTTGCTGATGGTGGTTTACTGGCATCCAAACCTTACGCTGCTAGTGGTGCCTACATCAACAAAATGTCTAATTACTGTAAAAATTGTCACTATGACGTGAAAGCTAAGCATGGTGATTCTGCCTGTCCATTTAATTACATGTACTGGCACTTTCTAATTCAGAACCAAGAAAAATTTGCTAAAAATCCACGTATGGCAATGATATATAGTACCCTCAAGAAAATGGACAAAACAAAATACCAGCAAATTTTAGATGATAGTGAGCGGTTTTTAACTCAAATGAGTGAAGGTGTGGAAGTTTAACCTGTGACTTGTGAGTAGAGGTTTAGTCAAACTACTTTGAATTGAAAAAAGGCTTACATATTAATGTAAGCCTTTTTTAAATTTGGCGTCCCCAAGGGGAGTCGAACCCCTGTCGCCTCCGTGAAAGGGAGGTGTCCTAGGCCTCTAGACGATGGGGACCTAAGAATGTCTTTTTACGACGTGCGTATTCTACTACAAGACGCTTTTTTTGCTAAGCAATTTATTGCGAATAATTTTTTATTGGTGGAGATAAGCGGGATCGAACCGCTGACCTCTTGCATGCCATGCAAGCGCTCTCCCAGCTGAGCTATACCCCCGATTACTTCTGCCAATTAAAACTATCTGGCGCTTCAAATTAAGCACGTCAATTCAAAGAAGGCGCAATATTAAAGACGGGCGGTGCGCTTGTCAATGCTTTTTTATTAAATAAACATGCTTAAAGTCATTATCCACGCGTGTTGCTGTTAGATTCAAACTGTGTGAGGTCAACGCGCGGTTGTGGTGCCCAACCTTCTTTACGATGTTCAGCAACGACATTGGTAAAAATGCCACCACGTACATAAAACTTGGCTGTTATACGCATAAATTTAGGTTGTGTCGCATTCACTAAATCATCCAATATCTGGTTGGTTACTGCTTCGTGAAAACAACCTTCATCTCTAAATGACCATGTGTAGAGTTTTAGGCTTTTTAATTCAACACACAATGCATCTGGTATGTAATCTAAATAAATAACCGCAAAATCAGGTTGGCCTGTTTTAGGGCATAAGCACGTGAATTCTGGAATTTCCATATGAATATGGAAATCACGCTTTGTATTCGGGTTAGGGAATGTTTCCAACGTTTTCGTTGGTTGTGCGGTGGGTTTTCCACCTAGAGATTGTGTGTTCATAGATTGTATATTAATCGTTAAAATAAAGATTTTACGTGTAAAAAACGTTATTATAGCGCTTAAATTTAAAATCAATTTTCATTATCCATTTTGCGTTTAACTCATTTAAAACTTGCTGGTTTCAAATCATTTGTAGACCCAACAACGATTCATCTGCACGGGCAACGTGTAGGGGTTGTTGGCCCGAACGGTTGTGGTAAATCGAATGTAATGGAATCAGTACGCTGGGTACTGGGTGAATCATCTGCTAAAGAGATGCGAGCTGATGCAATGGATGCGGTCATTTTTAATGGTGCATCTAATCGCAAGGCAATATCGCGCGCCAGTGTAGAACTGGTATTTGATAATAGTTTGGGTGGTGCTAGTGGTGAATGGAGTCAATATGCAGAGATTTCAGTCAAACGCGTTATTGAACGACAAAAAGGGTCAACCTACTATATCAACAACACTGCAGTTCGCAGACGCGATGTAGCGGACTTATTCTTAGGGACTGGACTTGGTGGTCGTGCCTATGCGATTATTGGTCAAAACACGATATCACGCATTGTAGAAGCAAAGCCTGAAGAGCTGCGTATTTTCCTTGAAGAAGCAGCAGGAATTAGTAAATATAAAGATAGAAGGCGCGAGACAGAACTGCGCTTGCGCGACACACGTGAAAATTTGACGCGTGTTGAGGATATATGCCGAGAGCTACAAAAACAAATCACTAAACTTGAGTCTCAAGCTGTGGTTACACAAAAGTATCACGCGATGCAGGCTGATTTGAAATTGGCTGAAGGGCAGTTCTGGTTACTTAAAAAACGTGATGCTAGCCTAGCTTGGGAAAAGACAAAAACTCAAGTGGAAAAACTAGTGATCCAGCTAGAATCTCAAACTGCTGAATTACGTAAGAGTGAAGCTGGGTTAGAGACAAGTCGACAAGCTTTTTATCAAGCAGGTGAGGCGATTAATAAAGCGCAGGCTGCATACTATGAAGCCAATGCCGAAGTTGCTAATTTGGAGAACCAAGTAAAGCAGAGCGGTGAGGCTAGAGATCGCATGACCTTGCAACTGCAACAGCTTAAAGACAGTATTGCGCGCAATGAACTGACTAATACACAGTCAAATGAAAAGCTACTTGAGTTAAATGCTGCATTAGCGCAAATTCAAGAAAAAGAGCAAACGAAAAAAGCTGAACTAGAAGCATTAAATCAACAGTTACCTGAAGTACAAGCCAATTATAAAAAAGCTACTGTGCAATTAGAGGCCAGTGCACAAGCTTTGCGTGAAGCGAATCAGCGTATTCAAATCGACACCAACAACATACAACATCTTAAACAATCAACGCAAGATACTGCCGCGCAGATGCAGCGCTTAGAAGATGCCTTAAATCAATTGAGTATGCCTGATTCTCAATTGCTAACTGATAGCAAATTAGCGCTTAAAGAAGCGCAACAATCTGTTTCTAATATTGAACAAGCTATTCAGGCAATTAGAAGTAATGAAGAAAAATTGCTTGCGGACATTAGTGTTTTAAGAGAGCAGCAGCAACAAGATCAACACGCATTAAGTCAGGCAGAAGCAGAAATACACTCGCTCAACAAAATACAACAATCTCTCAATGCCGAAGGTAAATTATCCGAATGGTTGTCACATCAAGGGCTTAGCAATAATGAAAGACTGTGGCAAAAGATAAAAGTTGATGAAAAATGGACAGTTGCCTTAGAAGCAGTATTGGGGGAAAGGCTAAATGCCTTATTAGCAAATGATTTTAATTTCAAGCAAAGGCCACCGAGTGCAGTTGC
>JBFIDU010000243.1:0-3093 GCA_041603755.1 Methylophilaceae bacterium | reverse complement strand
TTTCTCGGCAATATTGTCTCCACCAATTGCCATCGAAACCAGCATTTGCACATCATCAATATTTAAACCATACCGTGCAATTTTGAGTCGATCAATTTTTATATCAATATAACGTCCTCCAGTAACTCGCTCAGCAATAACAGAGCTTGCACCAGGGACTTTTTTCATCAGTCGCTCAACTTCTTGTCCCAATTTTTCCAAAGTAGCAAGCTCAGCGCCGCCTATTTTTATCCCAACAGGGCTTTTGATCCCTGTAGATAGCATATCAATACGGTTGCGAACTGGTTGTACCCATACATTTGCCATGCCTGGTATTTTCAGCCGAGCATCTAGTTCTTTGACTAGCTTTTCTGGTGTCATACCTGCACGCCACTGATTCCGTGGTTTAAATTGAATCGTTGTTTCTAACATCTCGATTGGTGCAGGGTCTGTCGCCGTATCAGCTCGTCCAGCTTTACCGAAGACTGTTTTTACTTCAGGTACTGATTTGATCAGTCTGTCAGTCAACTGCAGTATCTCGGATGCTTTTGAAACAGATAGTCCAGGTAATGCAGTTGGCATATATAGTAAATCTCCTTCATCCAGGGGCGGCATAAACTCACTGCCCAATTTGCTAAGTGGATACAAGGTAATCATTACCAACAATGCTGCAAAAGCTATTGTTAATTTTGGGAAATGTAATACTTTACTTAATAGCGGTTTGTAGGTAGCAATCATCCATCTGTTCAAAGGGTTTGTATGCTCAGGTCGAATGTGTCCACGAATAAAAAATGTCATTAATACAGGAATTAAAGTCACTGATAAACCTGCTGCAGCCGCCATTGCATATGTCTTTGTGAATGCTAAAGGTGCAAATAGCTTTCCTTCTTGAGCCTCTAGCGTAAAAACAGGAATAAAAGATAGGGTAATTATCAATAAAGAAAAGAACAATGCTGGCCCGACTTCACTTGCTGCATCAATAATTACTTTTATGCGTTGGTTATTATTCGGTTCACCAAACGCTTGTTTGTAACTTTCAAGTTGTCTATGCGCATTCTCAATCATCACAATCGCAGCATCAACCATCGCTCCTATGGCGATTGCAATTCCACCAAGCGACATAATATTGGCATTAACACCTTGATAGTACATCACAATAAAGCTGATTAAGACACCAACAGGTAAGGCAACAATAGCGACTAAAGCCGACCTGAAATGCCATAAGAAAAGTGCACAAACTAGCGCGACGACAACAAACTCTTCAGCTAATTTATGCGTGAGATTTTGTATCGCACGCTCAATAAGACTAGAACGATCATAGGTCGTTACTATTTCCACCCCTTCAGGGAGGCTTTTCTTGAGGGTAGCCAATTTTGATTTAACAGCATCGATTGTTAATAACGCATTTTCTCCTGCACGCATCACAATCACTCCGCCAGTTACCTCTCCCTCACCATTTAGCTCAGCAATACCGCGACGTTGCTCAGGTCCAATTTGAACACGGGCAACATCAGACAATAAAATTGGCGTGCCATTATCACTCACACTCAATGGAATATTCTGGAAATCATCTAATGACTCCAGATAACCTTGAGCACGCACCATATACTCAGCTTCAGCAATCTCAACGACCGCTCCACCAGTTTCTTGATTGGCTGATTGGATAGCAGATACAACTTTAGAAAGTGGAAGCCTATAATATCGCAACTTATCTGGATCAACCTGTATCTGGTACTGGCGCACCATACCACCTAACGTTGCTACTTCTGCGACACCAGGAATTGTTTTCAGCTCAAATTTAAGAAACCAGTCCTGCAAAGCACGCAGCTCGCCAAGGTCATGTTTGCCAGTACGGTCCACTAAGACATACTCAAAAACCCAGCCAACGCCAGTAGCATCAGGCCCTAAACTTGGATTAACACCTTTGGGTAACTTTGAGGTAATCTGGCTCAAATACTCCAATACACGAGAGCGTGCCCAATATTGATCGGTACCATCATTAAACAAAATATAGACATATGAATCACCAAAAAAGGAATATCCACGGACAGTTTTGACCCCAGGCACTGACAGCATAGTTGTCGTCAGTGGGTAAGTTAGTTGATTTTCCACAATCTGAGGCGCTTGGCCTGCCCACTGAGTACGAATAATAACTTGCGTATCAGATAAGTCAGGGATTGCATCTAATGGTGTTTTGAGCATAATAAATACACCCCATATTATGACCATTAGCGTCGCTAATAATACTAATAATCGATTATTAGCAGACCAACGTATTAATGACGCAATCATGGCTCTGCTCCAGTCATTTCATGATCCATAACCGTGCTTTTTTCTATTCGGTCAATCATATACTGTGCTGGCATGTCAGGGTCAACAGGCGCCTCCGCTTTCAAGTTAAACTCCACTTCGTCACCAGCTTTAAAGTTAATAATTTGTTTTTTATCTTTAACCTTAAAGCCCATGGTCATCGATGGCCACCCCAACTCCTCTATTGGCTCGTGATTCAGAGTGATATGACTTTTTTTAACATCGATGTCTACAACTTTGCCTCGACCTTTAGGCATTTTTTCTATTGGCTCTTCCTCACCTCCTCCCATATGCTTGTCGTGCATACTATCAATTTTTTCCTGCTGTCCAAGCCTTGCTAAGACACCGGATAAAGATGCTTCAGAGTCAATTAGGAACTGTCCTGATGCAACCACTTGCTCTCCAGCCTCTAGACCACTTAACACCTCAGTATAATTTCCATTCACTTGCCCAGTAACAATCTCAGCAGGTCGGTAACCCGTTTCATTTTTTACAATCACAACTTTACGCTTACCTGTGGCAATAATACTTTCTGATGGGACTGACAATCCTTCATGTTTTTGTTCAGAGAACTCAACATTTGTATACATGCCAGGTCGTAGTTGATTGTCTACATTAGATAATTCAATACGTACTTGTAGTGTTCTTGAAGCATTGTCTAAAATTGGATAAAGATAGCTTACTTTCCCATTAAAGATTACGCTAGGTAAGCTTTGCAATGTTATCTCTGCACTAGTGCCTATTTTTAACCTAGCTGCATCCCGTTCAGGCACTTCTGCAATCACCCAAACTTTTGATAAATCT
>JBFIDU010000242.1:0-3097 GCA_041603755.1 Methylophilaceae bacterium | reverse complement strand
GATTAAGAAAAACAACCTTAAAGCAATGCTAGGTGTGGGTAAAAAACACACCGATCTAACCAAATATTTGTTAAAAGAAGCAACGCAATCGCATGAACAAAGGATGAATAGCTTACGAACATTTATGCCGCAAGCAAAAAACACTGATTGGTCATTAGCGCAAGCAGGTCAACGTGTGCAAATCATTAAACAATGCGATAAGGAATGGGGGCGCTTAGAATTTGGTACCGAAATTGTTAGCGCGCAAGATGGTTCATTGGCGGCATTACTAGGCGCATCCCCCGGCGCTTCCGTCAGTGCAAAAGCGATGCTAGATGTGATTGAGCGTTGTTTTCAAAAAGAATTGGCGCAAGATGATTGGGTGAGTCAAATAAAGCTGCTGATTCCAGCGTATGGTCAATCCTTAATTGATGATGCTGACTTGCTTCGCACTACTCGTCAGCACACACACAAAACATTACAATTAATTTGATGCATCCTTTAATTTGTAGGCAAGCATCGCATCACCTTCTTTGAAGCCCATAATTCGGTTGCCTCCGCTTGCAACGGCAATATACTGAACGCCGTCAACCGTATAGGAAATAGGTGGCGCGTTCACCCCATATGCTGATTTTGTCTGCCACAATAAAGCACCTGTTTGACTATTGTAGGCATTAAAATTGCCATTACCCTCCCCCATGAACACCAAGCCACCAGCTGTAGCTAAAGAGCCTCCAACCAAAGGCTGTTCTGTTTTATTTTGCCATGCAATTTTGCCGGTTGTTAAATCGATAGCTGATAGAAGCCCCCAACTTGGGTCATCCGTCGGCTCGCTGGAAGCGTACCGAATGGCAGGATTTCCATCTTTTGCTGCAGTTTCATGCAAGGTATATTTAATTGGCGAATGAATGCCTGCCACAAAAGTCAGTTGCTTATCAGGGTCTACACTAACTGGTGACCAATTTGAGCCACCCAGAATACCTGGATATAAAACTGTTCCTTCAAACGTTGCTTTTGCAAACGTATTTTTTTGCGGTACAAAAGCCTCTGATTTAAGTAATAACTCACCAGTTAGGCGATTATGAATATAAAACCAACCGGTTTTACCTGCTTGCCCAACAGCAGGTATTGTTTTTCCATCTTGCTGAAAATCAAAGAGCACAGGCGGGCTAGCTAAATCATAGCCCCATAAATCATGCGGCACTTGTTGGTAATGCCATTTAAGCTCACCTGTATTCGTATCTAATGCAATCAATGAAACGGTGTATAAATTATCACCTGGGCGAGAAACATCATTCATTTGCGGTGATGGGTTACCCGTACCAAAATATAGAATGTCATGCTCACTATCAATTGCAGGTGTACTCCAAGCTGAACCACCACCCAAACTTGCTGCATCAGGATATTTTGCTAAATCGGCTTTTTCTGCAGCAATATCTCTGTCTAATGTAACGCCATCAGCAGTTGTCTGTGTAAAATCACCTTCCCAACCAGTCGTAGGAATTGTGTCAAATTGCCAGATGCGCTGCCCATCATTAACATCAAAAGCCGCTAGAAATCCAGGACGTCCAAAACGACCAGCCACGCCAATAACAGCCCCAAGAGGCGCATCATCACGTGGATTATCAATATGTAAACCATATCCTACGCCTGTAATGCCAATAATAACCTTACCTTTGTAGACGACTGGCGCCATGCCAATGCCAATACCGGTCCCACCCGTAACTTTTCGGTCCTTATTAGGGTCATCTTGACTCAGTGTTTCCTGCCCCTCCCTACTGATAGCTGCATCGACAACATCAATATCCCAAACCTTTGTGCCGTTACGGGCATCTAGGGCAACTAAGCGAGCATCAACTGTACCAATAAAAACTTTGCCATCGCTGACTGCAACCCCCCTATTCTGCGGGCCACAACACATCTTCCAGTCTTTGCGTCTTTCATGTTCATAGCGCCATAATTCTTTACCATTTGTTGCATCGACTGCAACAACATGGTTGAAAGGTAGTGAGAAATACATGATGCCTTGCTGTACAATTGGTGCCGTCTGAAAACTAGCAACAACGCCACTGTTGTGTTGCCAAGCCAGTGTCAAGTCTTTCACATTTTCTGTATTTATTTGCTGTGCTGTAGAAAATCGTTGACTGGTATAGTCATTACCATAGCTCGGCCAATCTATCGCTTTTTGACTTACCTTCTGGTCGCTGTTTATATTACAAGCTGCAAGCAAACCGCCAATGAACAGAACTAAAGTAACATTACGGATGATTTCTTTCATACAATATTCCTCGGATACAATGTCTTCATTATTACGCAAGTATACAGATAAGTATACCCCCTATGATAGTAAAAAATATGTTTAATTAATTCGCATAAAGAATTTTTACTTCAATTAGCGCGTAATAGTTAATTGCAACTGTAAACTAGTTATTTAAATTTAGGCTCATCTATATTGACAAACAAACCTTTAATAGCGATTGTCATTGGCGCTGGCATTGCTGGCTGCAGCACAGCTTATGCACTGGCAAAACGTGGTATTTCTGTCACACTTATTGATCGGCATGAACGTGTAGCACAAGAAGCATCTGGAAACCCAGTTGGCATGCTCTATCCTAAATTCAATGCTGGTACTAGCGTGCTGAGTGCCATAGCAGAATATGGATTCGCTTATACGCTTTCTCTCCTGAAGCAAATGGCGACTAGCCAAGAAATCTATCGTCTTTGTGGCCAAATACAACTGGCAAATAACTTGCGTGAAAAAGATAAACAAGCGCTGTTAAACATTAAAACGCGACAAGCATTTGATATTCGGCAATTGAGTGCAAAGGAAGCTAGCGATGTTGCCAATATTGAGCTGTTACATGGTGGCTTATACATAGCGGAATCAGGATGGGTCAAACCACAACTATTCTGCCAAGCATTAATACAATCGCAATTAATTAAAAAGTTGATGACCACATCAGCAATTCATATAAAACAGATTGAAGATTTCTGGCAAGTCACATTTCAAGAAAAGTCAACGTTAGAGGCTGACATTGTTGTGCTGGCAAACGCCAATGACATTGTGCAATTTGAACTATGTAGCGCCATTCCAATTACGCCAGTTCGTGGCCAAATT
>JBFIDU010000241.1:0-3101 GCA_041603755.1 Methylophilaceae bacterium | reverse complement strand
ACTTCTTCACTATACAAAAAATACAATGGATCAAATAAGCCAACAGTATTTACGACCTCTTTTCTAACCATGTAATAACAACCAGGTACCCAATCGCATTCTTGCGTTAGCTCTTGATTGAAATGTGGGTCGTCTACAAGTTTGATGTAAGGTACTAGGGTTGCTAAACCTGTCCGCTCAGCAAATAAGTTAAAGGGGGTTGGAAAGTAGCGACATGAAGGCTGTAGTTCACCATTTCGACTTAGTAATCTTGCACCAAGAAGCCCGCAGCGCGGATTGTTGTTCATATAGTCAATTGATTTTTGTATACTGTCTTTCTCGACAAAAGCGTCAGTGTTAAGCAGTAATACAAAATCACCTTTAATATGCGGCAAAGCTTGATTATTAGCTCGTCCGAAGCCGACGTTATTTTCGTTCTCTATTAAGGTGATATTAGGGTACTTTGAATTGATGAGGTCAACTGAGTTATCTTTGGATGCATTATCGATAACAAACACTTCTAGCTCAAAATCGCCTTCAGATCGAAACAAGCAATCCAACGAATCAATGCTCATTTCGGCAGTGTTGTAACTTACTAATATGACAGATATAAGCATGTTTATATAGTTTGATTTAACTGCAAATATTGAGCACTGAATGCAAAATACTTTTTAGTTGTTTGTATGTATAACGAATGATTCAGTTAGTAGTAATATGCTTTACTCTCAGAATCAGCCATATTATAAACAATACCCACTACGTTTTCTTTTGGCAATAAATGTAGTGCGTCTTCAATTTCTGCCTCTGTAGAAACACCGTTCGCAATGACCATTAGGACACAGTCTACCTGAGGCAGCAATACCATTGCATCATCAACATTGAGGATTGGTGGCAAGTCAAAAATAATGACTCTAGACTCATAGCGGTCTTTTAGTTCAACAATCAAATCTGATACTTTACTTGATGCTAGTGTTTCAGAAGCATCTGGAACGGAGTGCATAGTAGGTAATACCACCATTCGCTGAATACCTGGATTAAACAACGCATCTTCAAGTTGAATCTTATTATCTAAGTAATCATTCAATGATTTATCTAAATCTACACCCAAATAAGCCGCTACCTTAGGTTTGCGTAAATCAAAATCAGCCAATACAACGGTTTTTTGTGGTTGTCGAGCAATGCTCATTGCTAAATTAATAGCGACCAATGTCTTACCAGACGCTGGCGTTGGAGAAACAACCGCAATCGTTTGCCAGTTATTTTCTTCCATTTTTTGTAAAATCTGTGTTCTCAAGGAATCGAAAATACTTGCGTTTGCATTATGGTTCAAATGAGAAATAATGCGATTGTTTTCTAAATGCATAGCATTTAACTGTATTACCTTGGTGTTGGTGTAATCAATACTGCCAATATCACGGCTAACACGATGTGGCTTTGCTACTGTCGTACTTCTTGATTCATTAGTTCTTGCTTGAGTATTGTTTTTAGATTTTACTTTTGCAAGTGCTGCTTTAATTTTTTCCATATATTATCTCTATTTCACGCTTGCGATTAGTGAGTCTAATGGAGCGACAAAAAAGTGAACAATAGCTGCTGCAGCTATCAAAAGAAGAATTAAAATTGATACTGTCGTTAATGTTCTGATTATCCTTCTTTTTTTGTTGTGTTCAGCTTGTGTTTCGATATATGGAATCACTGCTAAAAGTTTTGTATTAATTATAGCAGTTACAGCACCTTGACCACGCACTCTAGGGTCTAGCATTTCACTTACAATTGCGAATGCAAATCCGAGTACTAACGATATGGGAATTGCCAACGCCATTAACAGCGTTCTTTTCGGGCTTTCCCTGTATTTAGGATACTCTGGACTTTCTTTAAGAATAAAACGCTCACCTTTATCTCCCAATGCAAGATTTTGCGCGATTTTTGCATTAATTTGTTTTGCTTTAACATCCTCATACTTTGCTTTTGCATTTGCATAATCACGCAGCAAAGTGGATAAACCACGCTCAACTTGTGGAATTAATAAAATTTGATTTTGCAGAGCGGCAATTTGATTGTTCATGGACCGCTTTTGCGCTTCTAGTGACTCTAATCTTGTTTCTGCTGTTGCCATTTTTGTTTTAATTTTAGCAAGTGCCAATTGGTTTTGTGGGTTAACAATAGCTGGCTTTTTTTCTTCTACTGGTGCTGCTTGTGCCTTTTCTAGCAAAGCTACTTTTCGTTTAAGTGATTTAACAGTTGGGTGAGTATCTTTATACTGTACCAATGCTTCATCTAATTCTGCTCTGGCCTTTTCTAATTCTGATATTTTTGTAACTTGTGAACTGCCACCTGTACCATCCCCTAGTGTAGCGCTAGTTGTAGAGTATTCAACATCAAGATATCTCAACTCTTCCTGTGTGCTTTTATATTCTCGTTCTACATCTTTGAGCGCAGTTCTCAACTGCTCAAGTGAGGCCATATGCATTTCCTGATGTTCAGGTAAAGAGTTTGCATGCTTTTGCTTGTATTCTGCCACCCTATTTTCAACAGCTTCGAGCTCATCTCTCATTCTTTCCAGCTCATCAGTTAAAAACTTTGTTGTTTCCGTTGCTTGCTTAGTTCTTGATTTCTCATTTTCCTCAATGAGCTGTTTAATAATATCGTTCGCAACCTTATAGGTAATCTCCGGATCCGAATACTTGAAACCGACAAACAAGCCAACTGTTATCTTTTGACTATCCCAAGTATTGCTAGAGGAGTCTCTGGTTTCAGATGTGAATGTAATGCTTTTAATTAAAGCCTCAATTAATTTTTTTTCTTCTTTGATGCCTGGGTACAAATTATATTTATTATTCAGTTTAATTAAATTATCTTTATCCAGCACTTTTTGTTTAACTTTATCAACGCTTTCATCAACATATTTTGAAGGTGACGTTGTTTTAATTACTTCATCTGGTACAACGGGAGACTCAATCGCAATGTGACCTTGCGCTTTGTAGACAAAAGGTAATGAGAAAATAACTGCTGTAGCGATAGCAAGTAAAATTAAGAAAGCAACCAATATTTGGCGCCATCTACGCTTGAGAATAGCTAGATATTCATTAAAGGTTAATTCGTTTTCCATAGCCTGCTTTGTT
>JBFIDU010000240.1:0-3101 GCA_041603755.1 Methylophilaceae bacterium | reverse complement strand
ATGATATTGATAATTAGCCCAATCAATGCAATCACAATGACATAAGAACCCATAACTTCACGAGGCTGACTGATACGTTCAATAGCCTCTATCACCATCCAAAGAATGACAATATACATTAAGACTATATTAATAATTGAAGCAATTAATTCAGCATTACTCTTAACTTTTTTTCTTGTTCGATAGACTGCAAGCAGGGCTAAACCAAGTGATAACGCATCCGAAAACATATGCCACGCATCGCCTAGCAAGGCCAAAGATTGCGTCCAGATTCCACCTGCAAACTCGATAAAAGCAAATCCGACTATAAGTAAAAAAGGAATTAAAAAAACATTCTTTGCCGAATCATCTGCTTGTATTGGATGATTTTTATGATTACTCATCAGAAAATAAATTGATTCTATTTAAGCTGAGATAAATATTTTATTGATACTTAAAAAAGTGTCTTTTGCGTTTTTTTCTATCTTCTTCATACTCTTGACGAGTCTCTTCTATAGCTGCCTCATTTTCTGCCTTTTGCTCTTCTTGTAATTTCACTTTTGCTACTTCTTTCTCTTCTGTATCAACAATACCATCTTGATTAATATCTTTACTATTGAAACGCGCTCTCATTTCGGCATCATGAAAAGCTTTATATTCCTCAAAACTCACTTTACCATCGTTATTCTGATCTGCTTTCATTACATCATTAATAGATTCATCAGCAGCATGAGCATTGCTACCAATGAAAATTAATAATGCCAATCCAATCAAGTTGATTTGCTTCATAACATCCTCATCTGTTATCTAATTATTTCTATATAAGCACTAGTGTAACAAAAAAAGCAGCGCGCAGCGCCGCTTTTCGTGTGTTAATTCAGAGTTAGAACTGATTATTGGTGCTTTCTTTCGCAGTGCTCTTTATCATGATATTTCGCTTTCATTTTAGCTCTTGCAGCGTTGCGTTCATCAGCATCAATGTAACCATCGCCATTGGTGTCTCTACGCTTAAAGTACTCCTCCATATGTTTCATACGCGCATTTTTAAACTCCTCATAACTAACTTTCCCATCATTATCAGTGTCAGCAGATATCTCATGCTTCTCAGATTCTTTGCCTTCATGATGGTTAGCATATGCTGCGAAAGTACCTAGCGCTAATGCAGACGAGATTAAAAGTGTTGTGATTGTTTTTTTCATAAAATAACTCCTTTTTGATAATGCACCAGTGCATTGCTTATATAACGCACAAGATTAAATTTCGACCACAAAATTCATCAAACACCATTTTAGTCCATTATAATTATCGTTAGTTTCAATAAGACATTCTCATGCTTAGTTATCGACACGCATTCCATGCTGGCAATCATGCCGACATACTCAAACACTATATACTTAGTTTGGTGCTTGATTACTACAATCAAAAAGATAAGCCTTACACAGTGATAGATACGCATGCTGGGGCTGGCCTGTATCCAATCAACCATACATTTACACAAAAAAATAAAGAATTTGAAACAGGCGTCACTCAATTGGTTCAAGCAAACGCATTGCCTGACTCACTGGCTAAATTTGTACAAAAGATATGGCTATTTAATTCAAACCACTCGCTTAATATTTACCCAGGTTCCCCAAAGATTACAGAGTCTTTTTTGAGGCCGAATGACAAACTATACTTATTTGAGCTACACCCGAATGAACATGAAATCTTATTAAACAATTTTAAAAATAGTCTGAGCAAACAAACCAAAATACTTCAACAAGATGGCTTCAAAGGACAGATAGCGTTTTTACCTCCTCATACTAAACGTGGTATAACCATCATAGACCCGCCGTATGAAGACAAAAAAGATTATGAAACCGTAATCACCGCTCTTAAAGAAAGCTTAAAACGTTTTGCAACAGGATGTTATATCGTCTGGTATCCTTTATTACAGAACAAGCTATATCTTCAAATGGTTGAGGCTCTGTGTGAATTAAATTCAACAAGCTGGCTTAATGTGACACTTCAAGTTACACGACCCTCAGCTGATGGCTATGGCATGTATGGTAGTGGTTTATTTGTTATCAATCCACCATGGACGATGCCTAAGCTATTAGAAGAGTCAATGCCAGTTTTAGAAACGCTGTTAGGGCAAGACGCGAGCCGAGCCTCTGAGCTAACATATCAGATTAGTTAATGTTATATAGAGATTTAGCGCTCATGGCAAAATTCTAAACGGTCACTCTCTCGGCCAAAACTTAGTTTATCGTCAGTGCGCCCCCGAACAAGTATCTTACTCTCGCTACCAAAGCTTAACCGTTCGGTATTTTTGCCAAATACTAGGTTTTGATCATACTTACCTCTTACTAAGACAGCATCCTCTTTACCTGCTTGCAGCAAGTTACTCTCTTTGCCAAAAGATAAGTTTTCTGACTTTTGGCCCATTTGCAGCAAGGAATCCTGTTTGCCAAAATCAAGGTTCTTGTCACGCTTCCCAGCAGCTAACTGAGCACTTTCCTCACCAAAAGATAAATCCGTGGTCTTTTTTCCTTTTTCCAATGGTTCTTCTATATTGCCTTGTTGTAATGGTCTATTACAATTATCAATGCAACTATGTTGGACAGATTGCTCTGCACAAGCAAAATGACTTAAAGAAACAGCTATAACAAATAGTATGAATCGGATCATGTTTGTAAACTATTTACGATGAAAACTTCAACTATACGCAGATTAAAACAAAATTTCTATCAGCTTTATATTGATTAATAGCAATTTGATCTAATTCGTTGCATAAAAGCAAAAAGCCTCACTAAATTAGTGAGGCTTTCAAATAAAAGCTTGGCAGTGACCTACTTTGGCTACGGCCATTCACTGCGTTCATTTAACCTTAAGGTTAGCCTACGCCGCAATTTCACTTCTCTATGCTTCGTTCATTGTCATCAACTCAAGAAGTTCACAGCCTACAATGCATAAAGCCCTCTATTTGAGGGCTTTATGTTTATAAATAAAAGCTTGGCAGTGACCTACTTTCGCATGCGAAGAGCATACTATCATTGGCGCTGGTTCGTTTCACGGCCCTGTTCGAGATGGGAAGGGGTGGGTCCAAACCGCTATTGCCACCAAGCATAAACGGTAATGTT
>JBFIDU010000239.1:0-3105 GCA_041603755.1 Methylophilaceae bacterium | reverse complement strand
TATACCTCCTAAAATTTCAACTGGATATACTGCGTCATCCGTAAAAATTCGATCTGCCAATATTCCAATAGCATAGCCATCGGCTAGTTTTTGATTTACCTGTAGCATAGACTCTACATTGCCAAGCCCGATAATATCGCGACTCGCGTCAGGGTTTATAGCCGCTAGCATGGCATTGATTTTCTTAGCATTCTCTTCGTGCATAAACATAGCTACACGTAAGTCTTTATCTTTACCCAAGCTGCGAATCACCTCAAAGCTACCTAAATGCGCTCCTGCTAGAAATAGACCATGGTCTTTGGCTAAATGCGAATGGATTAATTCGGCGCCAGCTACGTCAATATCAAATAATTCAAAGCGTTGATTAACAAGATAAATGCGATCATGAATGGTTGCTGCAAAAGTGAAAAAATGTCGGTACAGGTCACAAACTGTTGCTGGACGTCCCATCGCTCGTTGTAAATATTCTCTAGATGCGCGGCGGCTGTTAGGAGAAAATGCTAAAAAATATGACGCAATGAGGTGAAGGATTATTCTACTTACACGACGACCAAAAGTCAGAGATATCCATGTCATGATTTTCAGCATCAACATATTACTGCGTTCTTTTTTTCTTGCCCATTCGGCATGACGAGAAGTGCTAGCTCTGTTCATATATGTGTTGCAGAAATAATGCTGCCAGTCGCTATTTTTCGATTACTCGCCAAAATATTGAAATTAAGTGATCCTTTGCTAGATACTTCATATTCAATTCTTAGCGCATCACCAGGCCTAGCTGGGCTTAAAAATTTAATGGAATTAATTTGATAGTGCGCTAAGTCTATGAGGTCAGCATCTGCTAGTAATTGAGTAATTACATCAATAAGGATAACGCCAGGCAAGATGGGCATGTCAACAAAGTGTCCAGCAAAAGCTGGATGATCTAGTGGTATCGTCCAATGTGTAACTTGGTTCAAGCTGACTTCCTAACGTTTGTTTTATCATGAAGCAGCGCTTGTAATAACGGTCTTGGCAATTTACCAGTAGTATTGCGTGGCAACTTATCCACAAAAATCAGGGGACGGGGTATAAAGACTGGGTCAACTTTTTGGCGTAAAGCTGACAATATATACTTAGCATCTATCTCAGGATTACACACTACAAATGCAGCTAATCGCGTTACATCTTTAACTTTATCCTCATCGGGCATAAAAAAAGTACCATCAATGACCTCAGGGATACTTGTGAGCAGGTGATTTAAACTGGCAAGTGAATGTCGTTTACCAGCGATATTAATAATATCGCTAAGGCGGCCATGCAGTAAAAATTGAGTTGTTGAAATTAACTCAACATCATCGTTTATCGGCGTAGGCTCATTAATATACCCTCCTTCTGCAATAACATAGTTATCTACTTTTTTTAAAGTAACATCATCAAATAGTTGCCACTTTTTAGTTTGTGTTGTTCTGCGACTTGCAATCTGTCCAGTTTCTGTGCTGCCATAAATTTCAATTAAACTTGCCTTGCAAATCTCCTCAATCGTTGCTGCCAACTTGTTTGAAAGAGGTGCAGTAGCAGATAAGATGCCTGCCATCTCTGGTATAGGTAACTCTGCATCAACGAGTGCCTTTAAATGCACAGGCGTTGAAATCAGTAATCTTGGCTTCGGAGCAGCTGCAATCGCTTCACAAACGTCTAATGGATAAAATGGATGCGCATTCGAAATCGCATGACCACTTTGCCAAGGCATCAGTACTGATGATTCAAAACCATACATATGTTGAGGTGGCACCGTAGCAATCAATGTCGTTGATGGTGTTAGATTACTCAAGCCGATACGTTCTGCCTCTGTTTTAACGCAAGTAACCAGTGATCCCCACGTTTTATTATGCGGTAATGGCGTGCCCGTTGACCCTGAGGTAAATACTGTCGCCACAAGTTGGTCAACTTTGATATTGGGTACTTCTAGCTTCTTTAGCGACGGTGCAATTTGTTTTGGATATTGTAATATTGGTAAGGCTAGCGTGCAGCTTTCATTGTCGGTTAAACAAAATACATCAGGTGCATAAACTTTTAGTTGGCTAGCCATATCTGGCGTGTGACTAGCAGGCAATAGGCTGACTTTGCCCTTGATAATAGCCGCTGCCAGACCAACGCTAAAGTGATAGCGATCACTACAAACATTAAGAATATGTTGACTGGGTGGTAATTGTGCAGCAAGTTGAGAGACATCATTCAAAAATCGCTGTAACGTAACAGGTTCAGATTTGCACCAAGCGACGATACTATCTGCTTTAGTATGCGCAACTAGCGGCAGCGTTTGTGTAATGCCAAAAGACATGTTTAAACGATGCCCCCATTAATCGAGATAATTTGACCTGTGATATAAGCGGCGCGGGGGGAAGCTAAAAAACTAATCAGATCTGCAACCTCTTCTGCTTTCCCTGCCCTTTTCATGGGTACCATTTGTTTGATCATGTCGTTATCAAATGCGCCTTCAATCATCGCTGTATCTATAATGCCAGGTGCTACAGCATTAACAGTAATACCACGACTTGCCACCTCAAGAGAGAGTGACTTAGTTGCTGCGTTAATAGCGCCTTTTGCAGCTGCATAATTCACTTGTCCACGGTTACCCATCAATGCTGCAACTGACGAAATATTGATAATGCGACCCCAACGGCTGCGAATCATCGGCATCATCAGGGTTTGCGTAACATGATAAAAACCATTAACTGAAACATCAATGACATTATGCCATTGTTGAAGGCTCATGCCTGGAAAGACCGCATCATCATGAATGCCAGCATTATTCACTAATACTTGGATTGGGCTCTCTTCTATAAGTGGGTCAAGTGCATCCATGACTGCCTGATAATCGGTGACGTCAAAACAGAGTGCACTTGCACTGCCGCCACTTTCAATAATTTCCATCGCGATATCTTTTGCATTTTCATGATTTTGATTAGCATGGACAAAGACATGATAACCATCTTGCGCTAACGTGCGGCAAATAGCAGCACCAATACCTCCACTGCCGCCCGTTACTAATGCGTGTTTCATAGTGAATCTCCTAAAAGTGATTCTGTATTTGTCATCACAGCGGCTCTACCTTCGAGTAATAGC
>JBFIDU010000238.1:0-3114 GCA_041603755.1 Methylophilaceae bacterium | reverse complement strand
CCCATTTAAGCAGTGATGAAGATTCTTTGTTTAATCTGGCCTGCTTTAAAATTGGCAAGATGACCGTTGGCCCAGTTACCACTAAAATGGCCCCAAGGACACACGCCACGGGCCAACTAAGTCCGGCCAAATAATGGGCTGACATACTGCCAAATAACCATGCCAGTGGAGCTCCTAATATGGTTAATCGCCCGATTCCATTACCTGCACTTTTTAATTCGCCAAGTTTAAGGTCCATACCACCTTCAAACAAAATAATAGCAACCCCGAAGCCAATAAGCTCGGCCAGTTCCATAGGGGGAAGGTCAATATTAATAACACCTGTTACTGGCCCTAAAATGATGCCTGAAGCGATTAAAAATACAATGGCAGGTAGTCGTGCCCACCATGCGAGTAGCTGACTAGCAAGGCCTGCGCTTAGGATAATTAGAAGAGACGTGGATACTAGCATATTGCAAATATTTCCTTAAAGATTAAGCAGTTTTTATCAAAACATTCTGTTACTTACGGTGAAAAACGATGAATCGTAATTTACTTGATATAAATAGCGTTTTAATTGATTTTCTCTTAATAGACGATCCGAAGTTAAAGTAAAAGCTTGTGGCGCAAATAAACAAAAAAATGTATTTTTAAAACTGTATTGATCTCTGTATACCATATTTAATCGAGCACGAATAAAAAAACAAAATTTATAGACAATATTAGTGTCAATATCCAAGTATTAAAAAGTATGGTTACTAATAAATCAGTTAGAATGGTTTAAAGATTAGCAAGTTTTAACGTTTGATTTAATCATAAAATTACAGAGTAATCATTGTTCAAAAAGGGCGCAATATGGATTTGTCATCACATCAGTTAAGTAATCTTTTTGACCAACTTGGTTTGGAATCTGATCCAAATGCAATTGAAGCTTTCATTAAAGAACATAGCCCTTTAGCAACCAACGTTTTACTCGCAGATGCTAGCTTTTGGACAAACTCTCAAGCCGCATTTTTACGAGAAGAAATCTTGAATGATGCAGATTGGGCAGAAGTGATTGATCAATTGAATGAAAGATTACATGCTACAGATTAGGGCATCAAAATAGATTAGTAATAATGGCGCATAACTGGCGCCTTTTAAATCGTTCGCAAAAGCTGGACCCTTAGGAACGATTAACGAAAGCGATGAGTCTAAATTTTGAAAGCGAAGTGCAGATAAGCTTTCAAATTTTATAGCAATTAACTTTAGGCCAAAAATGGAACTGGTAAAACATCGTAAACCTGAGGATTTTAGAGACCATATTGCCTTCGCAATCACAAAGCTTTTACGTTTTTTTGCAGATGCATTCTTTAGTGGACGATACGGAAACCGCGCAGTTGTATTAGAAACAGTTGCAGCCGTGCCTGGGATGGTTGGTGGTGCTTTGCAACACTTAAAATCTTTAAGAAAAATGCAATCTGACAATGGATGGATTCAAACTTTATTGGACGAAGCAGAAAATGAACGCATGCATTTGATGACGTTTATTGAGATAGCAAAACCAAATTGGTTTGAGCGATTTTTAGTCATTTTTGCGCAAGGTGTTTTCTATAATTTGTTTTTTATCTTATATTTATTTTCTTCTAAAACGGCGCATCGGTTAGTTGGATATTTTGAAGAAGAAGCAGTCATTAGCTATACCGAATATTTACGAGATTTAGATAATGGTAAATATGAAAATGTTGCGGCACCAAAAATTGCCATTGATTATTGGAATCTTGACCCAGATGCAACATTAAGAGATGTTGTAATTGTAGTCAGGGATGATGAGGCAGGTCATCGTGATGTTAATCATCAATTTGCAAATGAACTTAATTAATCATTGTCTCAGCGGAACCCACAGTATCACTAGCAAAGGCGCTCTCAAAGCGCCTTTTTTATCAAAAAATGAATTATTTATGTTGCGTTAGTTGGTCATAGCTGGTCATAAGGTTTTTATAATCAGGAATATAGTTGGCAAATAACGTCGCCAATCCCTCCACATCATTACGCCAATCACGATGTAACTCACAAGCCACCCCAAACCATGTCATCAGTTGTGCGCCCGCAGCTGACATACGATCCCAGGCAGCATCACGCGTCATAGCATTGAATGTGCCAGATGCATCTGTAACAACAAAGACCTCAAAGCCTTCTTCAATGGCTGATAATGCTGGGAAAGCAACACAAACTTCAGTGACCACTCCAGCAATTAACAGTTGCTTCTTACCAGTTGCTTTGATGGCCTTAACAAAATCTGCATTATCCCATGCATTAATTTGTCCAGGACGGGCAATATAAGGCGCATCAGGGAATTGTGCTTTTAACTCTGGAATGAGTGGCCCGTTGGGCCCTTGTTCAAAACTGGTTGTTAATATGGTTGGTAAATCAAAATATTTCGCTGCATCAGCTAATGCAAGTACATTGTTTTTAAATTTATCGGGTTCAATGTCGCGTACTAAAGACAGTAATCCTGTTTGATGATCAACTAGCAAGACGGCAACATCATCCTTATTTAAGCGAATATAGGGGTTATTGGTGGTCATCGTTAAATCCTTTCTGTAAATAGTAAGTTAGCTAAATAGCCAACGGTGAATTAATTTTGTGTATCTGGGCATAATGACGTAAATCATGAGTGAAACGATTAATCCAGTAATAATGAACGTGTCTAAATATTTGTTTTGCGGCATACCCATAGAATCAAGTAATGGAACAACAGCCATAGGTGTAAATAGCACTAGTGGATAAATTGCAGACCAAGTAACTAAAAACTGTTTCCAACGGACGGGTATAGCTGCTTTTGCACCTTGTGGTGTAAACCAAAAGTCTAAACCGCTATTGATATAAAAATCATCATCTTTAATCAGCATATGTCTGACTTTATCTATCAAAATTTTGCGTGTATCAGAATGCATCCAAGACTTAAGATGTTCATGCGTATCAAACCGAATAATGATGGTATAGGTTGTTGTTATATCTCTGATTGGCCTAATAATTTGCAAATCGAGAAACCCAGCAGAACGTTTGCACTGAGGCCCAATTTCATTCAGCCATAATTCATATTCTTCTAAGTGTGGCTTATCAATGTGGTGTGTAACGACTGCTGTCGCACCT
>JBFIDU010000237.1:0-3123 GCA_041603755.1 Methylophilaceae bacterium | reverse complement strand
TTGGTTAAAGCCGCCCACTCTATATCAGAAATCTCTGTCGGTGCTTTGCATGCAGGACACAATGTACGCACCAGTCTTTGCCCCATAATGCCAAGTACAGTCGAGTGAATGAGGTACGATGCAACACCTAGATCAAGAAGTCGTGTTACGGCAGATGGCGCATCATTTGTGTGTAGCGTTGATAGCACTAAGTGACCAGTCAACGCAGCTTGTATAGCCATATCTGCGGTCTCAATATCACGAATCTCACCGATCATAATGATATCTGGGTCTTGACGCATCAATGTACGTATTCCCTGCGAGAAGTTAAGACCAATATTGGTCGTTACCTGCATCTGATTAAACGCTGGCTCAATCATTTCTATCGGGTCTTCAATTGTGCTGACATTGACCTCAGGTGTTGCTAACTGCTTCAGCGTTGAGTACAAGGTCGTTGTCTTTCCAGAGCCGGTTGGGCCAGTGACCAAAATGATGCCATTGGGATGCTTAGTCCAATCCCTCCATAACTCTGCTTGTTTTTTGGAAAAGCCCAGTTTTACAAAATCCTGAACGATAATTTCAGGTGTAAACACACGCATGACCAGTTTTTCACCGAATGCGGTAGGCATCGTTGATAAACGGAGCTCTACTTCATTGCCATCTGCATTGACAGTTTTAATACGACCATCCTGCGGTCGGCGTTTTTCGACCATATCCATGCGACCTAGTAATTTAATTCTACTTGTAATCGCATTCATGATGTTGGCAGGCAGTTGATAGACCTGATGCAATACACCATCAATCCGGAACCGCATGACACCCATGCCGCGTCGAGGTTCTAGATGAATATCACTAGCACGTTGTTCGAACGCATATTTAAACAACCAGTCTACGATGTTAACAACATGCTGTTCATTTGCATCAAGATTTTTATCCTTACCCAGTTCGACTAATTGCTCAAAATTTTGCACTCCTACAATTTGCCCAGCCTTGGAGATGTTGGCTTGTGATATTGAGGATGCTAGATTATATATTTCGGGTAAGTATCGACTAATCTCGAGCGGATTTGAGACAACGAGTCGAATACGCATTCCTAAAATACGCTCTAGATCCGGTATCCAATCGGTATGATAAGGATCTGCAGTCGCAACAATCGCTTCATTACCCTTGATTGAAATCGGCATGATTTTGAGCCGTTGCGCATAAGCTCTAGATACCATTTGCGATGCGGATGTGAAGTCTAGCTTCAGTGGGTCAATATGGAAGTAATCATGTCCTGATTCTATAGCTAACCACCTAGACAAAAAGTCCGCATTCATGACTTTATTTGGTGGTTCAAGATCTTTCCATTTTTGTTCACCCACGATGATAATTGGATGAAGGTTAGAGCTGTCTAACTTTCGATCTTTGTATAGTTTCTCTGCTTGATGTTTGTCTATCTTGCCAGCATTCACTAGCATGCGAAGGAATTCGCCGAGGCTAAGCTTATTCTTATTATTCATTTTACTTTGTGTCGCCATAATTCATCTTTATGATGTTGAAAGTTAAATTTCATTCAATGCTATTGGATTCTCATAGACAAATCAATGGCCTGAATGTTTTTTGTCAATGCTCCCACCGAGATTCGATCAACCCCTGTTTCAGCAATCTGCCGCACGGTTTGTAGGTTTACATTGCCAGATGCCTCCAGTAATGCGCGCCCCGCAGTCATTTCTACGGCATTGCGCATATCAGCAAGTGGGAAGTCGTCCAGCAGTATGCTGGCTGCACCAGCTTCCAGCGCCTCTTTGAGTTCACTCAGGCTCTCTACTTCTATCTGAATAGGTACATCAGCATGTAGAGCAAAAGCTTGTTCTAATGCTGCAGTGATACTACCTGCTGAAGCGATATGATTCTCTTTGATTAGTATGCCGTCATAAAGTGCGATACGTTGATTAAAACCACCACCAACAGTCACTGCATACTTTTGCGCTAATCTTAAGCCAGGTATTGTTTTTCTAGTATCTAGGATTAGTGCTTTCAGTCCTTGAACTAAATCAACATACGCTTTTGTTTGTGTGGCAATAGCAGAAAGAAGCTGCAAAAAATTTAGTGCACAGCGTTCCGCACTCAGTAATGTTTTTGATTGGCCAGTAATGGTACACAGTGTTTGGTTTGTGGTTAGATGCTCACCTTCCTCAACGTGCCACTTTATTTGCGTATTACTGTCGAGTTGCAAGAAGCAGGCATTGGCCCAGTCTATGCCACAGATTACAGCTTGCTGACGAGAAACAATGGTTGCCGTTGTTTTGCTGTCAGGAACCAATGACGCTGTTAAATCGCCTGTACCAATGTCTTCAGCTAAAGCAGTTGCGACTTGTGATTGGACCAAGTCAGTAAATTGCTGGCTACCGCGCGGGAATTTTTGTGTAAATAGAGGTAAGATCATATTTCCATTATAATGCAGTTGGAATTTAAAAACTTGGTGGCGATTAGATGAAACTGTTATATACCCCGAATAGCCCATATGCGCGCAAAGTGCGCATTGTTGCAATAGAAAAACATATTGATATTGAGCTTGAAGAGGTTGATTTGGGTGCGCCAGATTCACCAGTGGTACAGTACAATCCGTTAGGCAAAGTACCAGTGCTCATTCTGGATGATGGGACTGGATTATATGATTCACGCGTTATTATTGAGTATCTGGATGCCCGCACACCTGTTACCAGATTAATGCCAAATGACACACGCTTACGTATTGATGTGATTCGCTGGGGTGCCTTGGCCGATGGTATTTGTGATGCCACAGTAGCTATTATGCTTGAAGAGCGAAAAGACCAGCAGCATCAGTCAGCTGCATTCATTGAAAAGCAATTTACAAAGGTGGTTAATGGTTTAGCGGCACTTAATAGAGATATTAGTAAAAAAAAGTGGTGTGTAAACGAAACCTTTAGTCTGGCAGACATTGCTGTTGGATGTATGCTGGGATACGTCAGCTTGCGACTCAAATCGTTAGACTGGCAGAATGAATATCCAAGTTTAGCCAAGCAATACACCATATTAAGCAAACGCCCTAGCTTTAAAGACACTGCTCCTGTTGCATGATAACAATAGCCTTCAGGCTTTTGAAACTTGCTGAATGCTGCCTGTAATAATGCCACCACC
>JBFIDU010000236.1:0-3136 GCA_041603755.1 Methylophilaceae bacterium | reverse complement strand
TAAGCCACATGGGCAGCGACGGATTGTATTAGCCACCAATGTTGCTGAAACCTCTTTGACCGTACCTGGCATTAAATATGTGATTGATGCTGGCTTAGCAAGAATTAATCGCTACAGTACAAGAGCTAAAGTAGAGCAGCTTCAAATTGAGAAAATATCACAAGCAGCAGCCAAACAACGTGCAGGGCGTTGTGGTCGTGTATCTAATGGTATTTGCGTAAGATTATACTCAGAAGAAGACTTTAATAACCGCACTGAGTTTACAGATCCAGAAATCATTCGTAGCTCACTTGCTAGCGTTATTTTACGTATGGCAGCGTTGCGTTTGGGCGATGTAGACCAGTTTCCATTTATAGAAGCGCCTAGCTCACGATTGATTGCCGATGGCTACTTGCAATTACAAGAACTAGGCGCTGTCGATGCGAATCGAAAAATTACCGATATAGGGCTGCAACTTGCTAGATTGCCATTAGATCCACGTATCGGTCGTATGATACTTGCAGCAAAAAAAGAGGCCTGCTTACAAGAGGTGTTAATTATTGCCAGCGTGCTTAGCATGCAAGATCCACGCGAACGGCCTATGGACAAGCGTGAAGCAGCGACAAATGCGCATGCCAAATTTGATGGAGAAGGTTCAGATTTTATGGGCTTTCTTAAGATATGGGATTGGTTTGAACATGCATTTAAAACCAAAAAGTCTAATAAAGATTTACTGAATCAATGCCATGTTAACTTCTTATCATTTTTACGCTTAAAAGAGTGGCGAGAGTTATATCTTCAGCTGAAAGAAATAGCAGAAGAAATGGATTTTAAACTGAATACAAAAGAAGCCAGTTACGAGCAAATACATCGGGCTTTGCTATCAGGCCTATTAGGTAACATCGGTTTTAAAGATGGTGATAATGACGCTTATTCTGGTGCGCGAAGTATTCGCTTTTATATCGCACCTGGTTCATGTTTAAAGAAATCACGTCCAAAATGGGTGGTGGCAGCAGAACTGGTCGACACCTCTAAACTATATGCGCGTTGTGTTGCAAAAATAGAACCAGATTGGATAGAACCATTAGCCAGACATTTAACTAGTAGCCAATATAGCGACCCTAGATGGGACAGAAAAAAAGCACAAGTGACAGCATGGGAGCGGGTCAGCTTATATGGACTTACCGTTGTACCGAAACGTCGCGTACATTACGGGCCGATCAATACAGAGGTTGCTCATGAAATCTTCGTAAGAGAAGCATTGGCTAATATGCAATTAGAAACAAATGCTGCATTTTTAAAAGAAAATAAGCGCATAATCGCCGAAATTGAAGAGCTGGAACACAAAGCTAGAAGGCAAGATGTATTGGTCGATGAGGATACATTATTTGCTTTTTACGACAAGATCGTACCTAAAGATATTGTCAACGGTATTGGCTTTGAAGCGTGGCGCAAAGAGGCGGAAAAAGACAATCCCAAACTATTGTTTCTAACTAAAGATGATTTAATGCGTCACAGCGCGGATAGTGTGAACGAAACACAATTTCCAGAAAGTATGGAAATGGACGGTGTGACGATTAATCTGAAATACCGCTTTGAGCCTGGACATGTATTAGATGGTGTAACCGCAACCATCCCTTTAGCTTTGCTCAATCAATTAGATGCTACACGTGCGGAATGGCTAGTGCCAGGCATGTTGCGAGAAAAGGTTACTGCACTGATTAAAATCTTACCCAAAACCTTTCGACGCGTTTGTGTGCCAGTGCCAGACTTTGTGACTGGATTCTTAGAGCAAGCTAAGGTAGGTGTTCAGCCAATTTTAGTGGCTTTGGTTGATTATATACAGCAACAAACCAAGCTTAAGCTGGGTGTTGATGACTTCATGCTCGATAAGTTACCTGAGCATTTCTTTATGAATTTTAGTGTAATTGATGAAAAACAGCGAGAACTTGGTATGGGACGAGATTGGCATGCATTAAAAAACCAACTTGGTAATGCTGCGCAACTTACCTTTAGAAAAGGCACAAGCAACAATATAGAAAAATCAGGCATTAAACAATGGGATTTTGGTGACTTGCCAGCCACACTCACCTTTACTAAAGAAGGTCATCGGCTCACAGGTTACCCTGCATTAGAAGATCATGTTGATAGCGTTTCTATTAAATTATTTGATACTGAGCAAGCAGCCTATCAGTCACATCGAGCAGGTGTCTGCCGATTGATGCGCTTTGAACTCAAAGAGCAAATGAAGCAACTGCAAAAAGCCTTGCCCAATTTCAATCAATACGCGCTGCAACTGCGTAACGTCATCTCGCCAGACGATTTAAAAGAAGATTTAATCACCACATTAGCAGATCGTGCTTTCGTGGGCGAAGATGATCTACCGCGCACTAATGATGAATTTATGGGGCTTAAACAACGCGCGAAAACACGCCTTCCCGCAGTAAAAGATGCATTAATCCGTACGATTGCTATGATAGGCACAGAGTACTTTGCGCTAGCTGACGCCCAAGCCAAAATGCCTGTTAGAGCTAATCGACTGAGCAAAGATGTAGAAAGCCAGATTCAAAATTTGCTATACAAAGGATGCTTTAGCAAAACGCCTTGGGATCAGTTGCAGCACTTACCACGTTATTTGAAAGCATTAAGGCTGAGAATCGAGAAACAACCGAATAACCCAGAAAGGGATGGTAAGCATGCTGCCAGTGTTGGAGAGTTATGGCAAAAATGGCAAGGTGAGATGGATAAGCAAGCAAAACTGGATGCAGTTTCGACAGAGCTACAAAACTTCCGCTGGTTGATCGAAGAATTGCGTGTTTCGCTATTTGCTCAAGAACTGAAAACGCCGTTTCCAGTGTCCATCAAACGTCTAGAAAAAGTATGGAGCGATATTGTTTAATCTGTAATACACTGTTCAGCCGTCATTTTGCCAACAGTCCAGATTGCTTCATTACCTTTGCCTCGAAGTGAATAACGCCCATTGCTATATTCAAATCCAGAAGCAACATCCTCTGCGGGTAACGTAACGACTTCCTTACCATTGACTTTAACAATAGCTGCTGTTGCGTGTGTTAGATTCCTAATTTTGCTGTGTCTACCTTTTAGTGAGGTTGGATATACCTTTTCTATAATGGTTACATCCAGAACAGAGCCGCGC
>JBFIDU010000235.1:0-3137 GCA_041603755.1 Methylophilaceae bacterium | reverse complement strand
CGCGATGGGTATTGAGCATTATTTGATTATTGAATCTGAAAACAATATCCATGTTAGCGCATCAATGCAGAAGCGTTTAGATTGGCTAGATATCAGCGCAGAAAAAAATGCAAAGCTCATTCAAAATGAATAGCCCCGCTTATCATCACAAACCACTTATTGGAGATTGGATTGTCATGATTGCCAGTCTAGCAGCTGTAATTTATCTGTTTCAAACACTATGGATCAATACGCCAGCAAGTCAATTACGTATACGCCAAGGCGATAAAATCATTGGTACGTTTGACTTAGAACAGAATAGAGAGCTACACATTCATGGTCCTTTGGGCGAGTCACTCATTAGTATCAATCAGGGAAAAGTAAGGTTCAAACAATCTCCCTGCAACAATCAATATTGCGTTCATCAGGGCTGGTTAAATCGTACAGGGCAAGTCGCTGTTTGCCTGCCTAACCAAGTCAGCATTCAACTAATCGGTGAAAATAAACCGTATGACTCACTCAACTATTAGCATCACCACCACCAAAGAGGACCATCAGATTGCCAAGCTTACGGCACTAGCAATTGGCTTACATGTCATCGAAGCCATGTTTCCGTCACCACTGCCTGGTGTTAAGCCTGGCATTGCAAATATCATCACACTTTATGTTTTAATGCAGTACGGTTTTGGCACTGCTGCCTGGGTCAGCTTATTGCGTGTGTTTGCCAGTAGTTTACTAATTGGGCAATTTTTATCGCCTACCTTTATGCTTAGTCTTTCAGGTGCACTATTCAGTTTAGGCATTTTATTTTTTGTACAGTACTTACCAAAAAAATTCTTTAGCGTCATAACGCTCAGTATTTTGGCTGCCTTTGCACATATTGCTGGGCAGTTAATAGTCGTCAGACTTTGGCTGATTCCACATACAGGCATTGCCTATTTAATACCTATTTTTGCCCTAGCTGCGCTATTTTTTGGTACGCTAAACGGTTTGATTTGCTTAAAATTGTTAAGACACAAATAAGTCAACCTCTCAATAAAAAAGAGCGGCAATGCCACTCTTTTTTATTAGATTCGAGTTTAATTAACTAACTCTCGCCATATTGATCTTCTCAATTGGAATCCGTTACCAGATGGATCTTGTGCAAGTTCCTGACCTTCTCCTCTGTCACCTACAGTTCCTTTGGTACTAGACCTAAAGTTTACTGGTTTACCATCTATATTTAACACAGCATTTCCTGTTGTTCGTGTTTGAAAGCGATTGCCTAATGGTGCGCCAGGGACTATGTATGATCCTGTTCTATAGTTGAGTTGATACTGCCAACTATAGCCATCTGGTTGGCAAGCGGTTGACTCTGTTACAGTAGTCGGCACTAACAAATTCGTACCAATAAGCTGTGCATTCACGTCTTGACGCTCGCCTGTATCAGGTAGATCTATGTACCAACCTCTAACCGCAGATGCACTCTTTAGATCAACTGTGTAAGAAGTTATTGTCCGCGTATCAGGATCTGATGGATCAGTTGTTAATACTTGTTGGATTAAGCTGGCCCTTGGATTGACTAGCGGCGTGCTCCAAGCATTATCATCTGTAATTCCATACAGTGTTTGTTTATCCGTGTTAGATAGATCAGATACCTCTAAATACTTTCCTGTGCCTACCAATATTATTCTTCTGTTCGAGCTAATACCCCCAACACTACCAGCATTAGGTCTTACTGTAACCGGCTGCGCGCCATTGGGGCCAATCAGTTCAGCAAATTTAGTAACAGTGTTATTACTGATATTAAAGCGCCAGACATTACCCATTAAATCGCCGCCATAAACGTAAGTTGTTAGGTTATTCAATTGACTGTTTGGAGTAATTGCCGCAATTTGTCCTAATCCACTTGGTGAAGAAACGCTACCAACATTGGTAGAAATAGTTGCTAATTTTGCACCATTCTTAGCATCAACAACATAAAGTCTGCCAATACCATCACCTCCTATATATTGTGTAGGATTATTTGGTTTAAATTTCGTAGATGTTAGGCTATAAAAGGGATTGTTATCAGGAATATTATTGTATCCAGAAGTAAACATGACAACCCATTTATCATCACTAGCTCTTTTTGTAATGACAGGTTTACTATAACTGAAACCTAGATTAACGTCCCCTTTTGCCGCGCTGGCATCAAACTCCCAGAGTAGTTGAGGCGAATTTGGATCCGTAATATCCAATGCAAAATAGCCTCTGCCTCCAGATTCTAAACCACCAACTAGAATTGTCCTCCAATCAGATGCTGATGCAGCATCACAGTTTGTTGCTACACAAACATCGCCTACCTGAAAATCGCCATTTACATAAAATGCATGCTTTTTCGCATAATTGCTATCTGCTAGTCTCCACATATTGCGAATGACCATAGAAGGAACAAAAGCCCAGAGCTCTTGCAGCGTATCTGCATCAAACGCATGTGCCATACCATCATTAGAACCAACGTATATAACTGATCTACGTCCAGCCTGAGCTGCTTTAAACGCGGTATAGCCTGAGTCACCATAGTCAAAAGATGGAGGGCCAATGAAAACTGGTTCAGAGTTCACTAAGTCACCTAATATCGCGTTACGCTTGCGAAACAATTGTTTATCTGGATCAGAAGCACTTTCATCAAAATCAGTCGCGCCTTTTAAATAGTTGACTAAGTTGACACCCGTAAGGTTTGCTTGCTGGGTTGTTGTATAGGCTGGGCCTTGTGTTAGATTAGCCTTTAAAAATGCCGGATCAAAATTCGCCTGTTGCGTAGCAGTTAAATTATTATAATCAAAAGGTTGCAAGCTACCGCCACTATTAAATAGAATTCTTCTCGTCGCTTGGTTTTTTAGTACGCCAGTACAACTAGTCGCTAAAGGAACCTTACAATCAGTTCCAACTAATGTGCCTGAGCATAATGCAGGATCTGTAATGCCTGGCGTTACACAGCTATAACCAGAACCATCTGGCTGCACACTCCCAGGTGTAAAGCAGTTATTTGATGCTACAACGTCCTCAACACAAGCTACAGCAGTCGGATTGATTTTTCTTGTTGCAAGGTCAAGTGAGCGCTTCTCAAGATTCCCTGTCCAATCACCAGAAACATAAGATGAAATATAAAAGAAGTTGCTACTACCTGAAACTGG
>JBFIDU010000234.1:0-3149 GCA_041603755.1 Methylophilaceae bacterium | reverse complement strand
GCGGACATCATCCAAATTGGTTACGCCGCCTGATGCAATCACTGGAATCAATAACTCCTGTGCCAAGGCAACCGTGGCCTCAATATTGACTCCCGTCATCATGCCATCACGGCCAATATCCGTATAAACAATAGAACTAACACCATAATCTTCATATTTTTTGGCAATATCAACGACATCATGTCCTGTCATTTTCGACCAACCATCAACGGCAACCTTACCATCTCTTGCATCAATACCAACGATAATTTGACCAGGGAAGGCATAACACGCCTCGTGAAGAAAGCCTGGGTTCTTTACCGCGGCTGTTCCTAAAATGACATAATCAATGCCGTCATCCAAATAGCGTTCGATTGTATCTAAATCACGAATACCACCGCCGAGCTGAATTGGAATTTCACCATCAATTGCATTAACAATTGCCTTTATTGCACTTTCATTAACAGGCTTACCTGCAAAAGCGCCATTTAAATCAACAAGATGCAGCCTTTTACAGCCTTGTTTTAACCAATGTGCTGCCATAGCGCCTGGGTCTTCAGAGAAAACCGTTGAGGCCTCCATATCACCTTGCTTCAAACGTACACAATGTCCATCTTTGAGATCAATAGCTGGGATAATTAACATAGTATTAATAGTATTTTTAATTGAGTTAAATTGTTTACAAAAAAGGGTTATGGTTTCCAGTTTACAAAATTGCGTAGCAATTGCAATCCTGCCTGTGCACTTTTCTCAGGATGAAACTGCACTGCGAAAATATTGTCGTTTGCAACAGCACAAGTAAAGCGAGCTGGATACTCACTGAAACCTACTATAGTGCTTTCGTCCTCAGGCATAACATAGTAACTATGCACAAAGTAAAATCGCTCGCCATCGCCAATATTTTGCCACATGGTATGCGCTTGATTATGATGATAGACTTGATTCCAGCCCATATGCGGTACTTTGAGCTTCTCGCTCGAAACATCATGTCTATCATTCATCACAAATTTTTTCACGTTCCCACGTAATAGACCCAAGCCATTCACATCACCCTCTTCGGAGTGATCGAATAACATCTGCAGACCAATACATATTCCTAAAAAAGGCTTTGTTTTTGCTGCGGAAATCACTGCTGAATGCAATCCGCGCCCATCCAATTCCTGAATGCATTCAGGCATTGCACCTTGTCCTGGGAACACCACGCGCTCTGCGGCATGAATATGTTCAGGGGTGCTAGTCACCAGCACCACTTTATTTGGGGCGATGTGCTCAATTGCTTTTGACACAGACTTCAGATTACCCATGCCATAGTCAACTACAGCGATATCAATTTTTTCCATTTGAATGACTACTAAGAAGTTGTTTTACAGCACACCTTTGGTTGAAGGCATAACCCCTGCCATACGCTCATCAACTGATACAGCCATTCTTAAAGCACGGCCAAATGCCTTAAAGATTGTTTCTGCTTGATGGTGAGAATTATGCCCTTTTAGATTATCAATATGTAAGGTAACTAAAGCATGATTGGTAAAACCTTGGAAAAATTCATGGAACAAATCAACATCAAACTCACCAATCATGGCACGTGTAAACTCACAGTTAAAATCCAAACCTGGCCGTCCAGATAAATCTAGTACAACGCGTGACAGTGCTTCATCAAGTGGCACGTAAGCGTAACCGTATCGGTTAATCCCTTTTTTATCTCCAACTGCCTTTAAAAATGCCTGGCCTAATGTAATCCCGATGTCTTCAACAGTATGATGCGCATCTATATGCAAATCACCTTTAGCTTTTACACTAACATCCATCATGCCATGACGTGCGACCTGATCTAACATATGATCTAAAAATCCCAAGCCAGTCTCAAAATGAGATTTGCCTGTTCCATCAATATTGATAGAGACAGTAATTTGTGTTTCAAGGGTGTCGCGAGTAACTTCAGCTTGACGCATAGAATATTCTAACAGTGGTAATGAATTTAATTTCAATGATTTAAGCGCATTTTAACCTAATCTCATACTTCTGCGCAAAAATGCAAAAAAAAAGCCGACTCACCGTCGGCTTTTTCTATCGCATCGCTTAATTATTCAGCATTAGCAGCATCATTTGCCGCATCTACCATATCAGCTGCTTCATCCGCTGCAGCATCAACGGCATCACTTGTTGCTTCTGCTGCATCATCCATTGCCTCGCCAGATGCGTCAACTGCATCAGTTACTGCTTCACCTGCGTCTTCCATCGCAGCACCTGCAGCATCAACGCTTTCTTCCATAGTTGTTGCCGCGTCAGATGCCACTTCATCAGAAGATCCACCATTCAATAAGAATAATCCAAGTAGAACAGCACCAGCAATAATTGCCCAAGGTAACCATTTCATACCACCTGAAGCTTTTTCACCACCAGCATGTACTATGCCAGTGATTTCAGCTGCAGATGCTGCTGGGTCAGCTGCACCATAAATTGCTGCGCCAGCAACCACGATATCAGCACCAGCTTCAACAACTTGTGCCGCTGTATTGGCTTTTACGCCGCCTGCTACAGACACTTTAGCGCCAGTATTTAAGCTAGTGACCATAGACAAATCTGAAAAAGGAGTTTGTCCAGCTGCTTGTTGATCTAGACCTGTATGAACACCGATAATGTGTGCGCCAAGCTTAGCAACTTCTAGTGTGCGTGCTTTTTTATCTTTAACATTGATTAAGTCAACTTGAGCCATTTTGCCGTATTTGTTTGCAACATCAATCACACCTTTAATTGTGCCAATGTCAGCAGTACCTAATACTGTACAAATATCTGCACCTGCTTTATAGAATGGCTCAGCTTCGTAATAGCCAGCATCCATCGTTTTCAAATCAACTAAGATTTTATTGTTTGGGAATTTTGCACGAAGTGTTTCTAGCAACTTAATGCCATTATGTTTGATGCAAGGTGTGCCGATTTCTAAAATATCAACATGTGGCGCTACTTTTGCAGCCAAAGCGACCGTTGCGTCAAAGTCAAGTGAATCCAATGCCATCTGGGTTTGTGCCATGATAATTCTTCCTCCGAATTTGCTTTAATATTCGATTAAAATTTAATATTCTCTATACCACTTATTTGAATTTAACATCACTTTAAGTGTACATTGCGACATCATAACCGCAATTCGTGCAATATTTCAACATAATACT
>JBFIDU010000233.1:0-3159 GCA_041603755.1 Methylophilaceae bacterium | reverse complement strand
TGCTGAATAAAGTGATCATGGCTAAACTGTGCAAAATCAGCACCTGGACGCGGGTTTTGAAGTTTAATCAGGTCTTGTGCTGCTTTTAAATCGTATTCATTGCAACTTAGTAGTTTACGTAGTTTATTAAAATCTTTATTCGCTAACAATTGCAAGTGGTTGGTTACAATGTCTTTAGCGAGCAGAAGGGCGGGGGTGTCTTCAGGTAACATTTTGAGTTGTAATAAAATGCACTCTTGTAAGTTGGTTGCCCCGATACCTGCTGGGTCTAAATTTTGAACGTGTTTAAGCGCAGTTTCTAGTTCAACCAGCTCAACTTCCAGTTCAATTGGCAAGGACTCCATGATGTCTTCAAGTGAAGCTTCCAAGTAACCGTTTTCGTTAATGCTATCAATCAGTAATAACATCAACCGTTGATCACGTTCAGACAAAGACAATAATTGAATTTGATTTAATAAATGTTCGCGTAGCGTTTCAGCAACGACTTCCTGTCGAGTAAAGTCATCGTCATCCTCATCGTTATTTTGTTTACTACCTTCATCCCAATTGCTCGCGCTTCCGTACTCCTCGTAGTCCTCATCGAAGTCATTTTGCTTAAAGTCTTCATCACTAATTGGCTTTTCTTCTATTGCATCCAGCGTACTTGCATTGTCATCTTGATCTTGTGTATTTGCAGTATCAGATTCAGCTTTTTCTTTAGCTTCTTTATTTTCTTGATTGTCATTATCTGTTGCACTATCAACGGGAGCATCATCCTCCCCTTCGACAAGCTCCAGCAAAGGGTTTTCTTGCAGGATAAGTTCCAACTCTTGATTCAGCTCAAGAGTTGATAATTGTAATAGGCGAATAGACTGCTGCAGTTGCGGGGTAAGCGCAAGGTTTTGAGAAATCTTTAATTGTAAATTTTGCTTCATCTTAAATTTAGAGTTTAAAGTCTCTACCTAAATATACTTCTCGTACGTCCTCATTAGCTACAATTTCCGCAGGGCTGCCTGAGGCAAAGACAGTCCCTTCATTCACAATATAAGCGCGATCACAAATGCCTAAGGTTTCACGCACATTGTGGTCTGTGATCAACACACCAATTTTTCGTGATGCTAAGAAACGAATGATCTTCTGAATGTCTAGAACTGCTATTGGATCAATCCCAGCAAATGGCTCATCTAGTAAGATGAAGCTTGGGTTAGCAGCTAAACAGCGGGCTATTTCTACACGCCTACGCTCGCCGCCTGATAAGCTGACTGCACTATTGTCTCTAATATGCAAAATGTGTAAGTCATGTAGCAAAGATTCGAGTCTTGTCTGCTGTTCTTCTTCCGTAAAGTCTTGTAATTCAAGCACAGCCAAAATATTTTCGGTTACAGTCAACTTTCTAAAAATGGATGGTTCTTGTGGCAAATAAGCTAGTCCCATTCGTGCACGCAAATGAATTGGCATGCGACTTAAGTTTTTCCCATCCAGAATAATTTCCCCTGCTTGTAGGGGCACTAGCCCGACCATCATATAAAAACTAGTTGTTTTACCCGCACCATTCGGGCCTAGTAACCCGACTACTTCACCACTTTTAATATTTAAAGAAATATCATGCACAACCGTGCGTGATTTAAATGATTTACGGAGATTCTTTACGACGAGTTCACTCATATTGTTCTTTATTCTTTAGGTAATGTTAGCTCATTACTTAGCTTTAGTTTGTTGGTAGAGCTGGAAGTATCTGGGTTTGGCGCTTTTGTTGGTGTTTCTGGCGGCGCTTCCTGTTTGTTTTTAGGTTGAATAATTGCCCTAACCCTACCGCTAGATGGGCCTGCGCTTTCAGATTTTTTACCACCGATGACTTCAGCATATTCTGCATTTGCGTCATAACTAATATAGTCGCCGTACACAATGTCTTCACCGCGTTTGACCCACGCTTTGGTGTAAAGCTGGACCTTGTCCATTCTGCCGTCGTATTCAATGCGCCTTCCACTTCCAGTCATATACTCGTTTTTACCTTCGCGTTTTTGCCTAAATGTCGTTGGGTTGCCAGTGGATGTGCTGTGTTGAAAACCATTTCTATCTTCACGCACAATCAATTTATCTGCATGAATAACCAACGTGCCTTGTGTCAAAACGACATTGCCAATATAGGTGCTTATCTTTTTGGCATCATCCACAATGACGCTATCAGCCTCAAGCTCAATGGGTTTATTTCTGTCAGCGGCTTCTGCAAAAGCAGTGATGCTTGCACATAAGCTTATGATTGCAATGCTGGCGCGAAAAAGTATGTTCATTATTTCACCATATATTCTGAATGAGGTTTTTGTTGATTAAATAGACTATTTTGCTTTGGTTGTTGGTTTTTCATAATGTGCATTCACGCGGTTAAGCAACTGTAATGTTTTTTTATTTTTATCATAAATCATTCCTGTTGCATGAATCACTGTTTTTGGTGCTTGTTTAATGACAACTGGCCTATCCGTTTTTGCTAGGTCTTCGTCTGGGAAAATCACCAACTTGTCAGTCAGCACCTGCATTTCTCCTTTATCAACGGTGGCTTGTCTTACGACGACGACATCATCTAGCACTTCAATTTCTTTACCATCGCTGGAAACATTGGCAGTTTTGCCTTTGATTTTAGTATATGGTTTGTCAACTGCGTATTGGGTAAATTTGGGCAGTTCTAATACGGTGCTGTCATCGTCTGGATAATGCGTCATTTTGGCGGCAGCTAACATATAACGCAACTTACCATCTATATCTGTTTGCGTTGTTACAAAATTTTGCATGATGTAGTCAGGATCATGACGATTGCTACCATCATTCTTAGGCCCTTGTTGCTCAACCGTTTGATAAATCCAGAAAGTGAGTAGTGCCATCAGTCCGGCAAGGACTAAAGGAAAAACAATTGCTGTACGGTTAATCATATTTGCTTACTTTTTAAATCAGTGTCGAGCTATTCAAAATACTTGGCAGTAGCGGCATCATAGGTGCCTTGTGCACACATAATGATTTCGCATACTTCTCTAACTGCCCCTTTGCCACCATGTCTTGTTGTTACGTAATGTGCGCGTTCTTTTACACTATCAGGCGCTGCTGGAACCGCAATAGCCAGACCGCAACGTGACATGGGCGGAATGTCAACGATATCGTCCCCCACGAAAACAGCCTCTTCTGCTGTTA
>JBFIDU010000232.1:0-3181 GCA_041603755.1 Methylophilaceae bacterium | reverse complement strand
TTAATGCTACTGAAGTCAAATGGACTATCTTTGTTATCATTAGAGCTTCCCCAGCAACGCATTTGGTCAGACTCACGCACAGGTACTTGATAATCACCAAGTGTTTTTAAGGAAAGTGGTTCAGATAACACGTTATCCAACATGCTGTTTTGATGTGTGAGCAACTGTTGCCCCACCTCTTTTTTAAACACGATGCTGGCAACTGTCGCTGCCTCTGTCATTTGTTGATCACGTTGTTCTGCTTCATTCAGCAAATACCGTACATATTTAACAGGCACCAAAAAACTCACTAATTCACCATCTAGCCTTTTAGATACATTAACACCCGCCACCTGACCGTCTTGCGTAATATTAGGGCCGCCACTCATGCCAGCATTAATTGGCCCTGTAAACATCAATTGATCGTAAAACCCACGGCGGATAATCCCATTATAAGCACCCTCAGAGATGGCAAACCCCAAATCAAGTGGATTACCTAGTGAGTATAAGTACTGGCCTTGCGATAATGTGGGTAGTGTTTCTGGTACTTTAAAATAACCTGTGCCATTGCGGCTTATTTTGACCACGGCTAAGTCATGCAGCGCATCAACAGCCAGAAGCTCAACGTTACCGCGCTCACCATTGGTATCAACAAATTCGCCAATATAGTTTTCAGGATGCATCACAATTTGTGAAACAACATGGTAGTTAGTCACAACGAGCTGACTGTTGCCAATGAGAAACCCCGATCCTACTGAAGATTGGGTGCGACCATTTTTTAATAGCACACGGATTTGTAGCAAGTCGTTACGTGCGGATTTATATAAAGTTTGTGCTCGTGATGATGGAACGGGTAGCTTTGCTTCTTGCGACAGATTGTCTATAGGCATCGCGGTTGCCAGAAGGCTGTTTAGGGTTGTGCTAAATAAGATAAGCACTGAAAATAAAAATCTCATGTCATACTTTCTTGTTGAAAGGGGTGTTTATTTTTAAAACTATTATCTAATAAGTCAGACTAACAGACTATACAAACCATATTAAAGTTTGTAATGATTTTATTTTTTTATAGACTAAAGTGCAGTGCAATTAACAGTAAAGGATTAGCATGAGTCATGAACAAATCGCTATTTTTGCAGGTGGGTGTTTCTGGTGTACAGAGCCTGTTTTTAGCCAGCTTAAAGGCGTGATAAAGGTTGAGTCTGGCTATATTGGCGGGCACACGGAAAACCCAACTTATAAAACAATATGTAATGGCGATACAGGTCATGCTGAAGCAGTCAGAATTACTTTCGACGATACAGTCATTCAATTTGAAACCTTGTTAGAAGTATTTTTTGTTTCGCATGACCCAACAACACTTAATCGCCAAGGAAATGATATTGGTACCCAGTATCGCTCAGCCGTTTTTTGTCAAAATGCAGCACAAAAGGAAGCAACTGAAAAAATAATTGCAGCATTTAATGAAAAGGCCATTTACAATTCACCTATCGTCACACAGGTAAATGAAGCAAGCACCTTTTATCCTGCAGAAGATTATCATCAGTATTATTTTGCTAAAAATCCTAACAATCCATACTGCTTAGCTGTCGCTGCGCCCAAAGCAGCAAAGATACGTGCTAAATATGCACAGCTGTTAAAATCAAGCACATGATAATGCTTTGCATAGGATTGTTTAAATATGCTTAATTGGTAATGGTGGGCGAATAGTACTTAGTTTTTGCTACTCAGCCATTGTCGACGCCAAAAGATTAACAACATAATCAATGCAATACCAGCCATGATGGTGATAGCCCACCAAAAACCCTTTTGGTGATTGATCCAAGGCATATAGTTGAAGTTCATACCAAAAATACCCGCAATCAAAGTAGCTGGCATAAATAACATAGCGACCACAGTCAACGCACGTACCTCTAAGTTAACACGTTGACTGACACTCGCCATATAGATATCCATCATTCCAGCCAAGCTGTCACGAATAGACTCCAGTGACTCGATAAAGCTAACGGTATGATCGTAAACATCACGCAGATAAGGTACTGTTGCAGGCTGAAAAACGCCTTTTTCATTTCGTGTTAAATTATTAACCACCTCACGTAGCGGCCAAACAGCGCGTCTTAGTTCAATGCTTACATGTTTAAGCTGGTGAATGTTTTGTAGCTCTGCATTGCTCGGGTTACTAAGTAAGCGATCTTCCAGCGCTTCACTATCTTCGCTCACTTCTTCTAACACATTAAAGTAGCGATCAACGACACTGTCTAACAAGGCATAGGTTAAATAATCAATCCCGAGTCCGCGTATAGGCGCATTTTCTAATCTTAATCGTGCTCGCACAGGTTCAAAGGCACCGGTAGACCGCTCTTGAAAGGTTAGTAAAAAGTTGTGGCCTAGCACCATACTAATCTGTTCAGAACTGATAGCCATTGTTTCTCTGTGATAAGAAAAATGACGTGTTTCTAAAAAAATATAATCATTGAACTCATCAATCTTAGGCCGTTGTTTGGTGTTTAAGATGTCTTCAATTACCAGTGGGTGCAGTTTAAATACGTCACCAATCTTTTTTATCAGTGCCGCATCATGTACGCCGTGTACATTAATCCATAATTTTTGATTGTCATGTATTTTAATGTTTGAAAGCACAGCTTCGTTTATCTCAGACTCGATAAACTGGTTGGTATCAAAGATAATTTGACTTATTTTAGGCTGGACTTCGATTGCTTCATCGTTATCGCCCACATATACAGCAACGCCTGGTGGCATACCCACCTTTTTAGCATGAAGCTTTTTTTTGCGAACGCGCTGATGCTTTTTCATTTAATTGTCATTAGATATCCAAATGGCTATAAAGCACCGTGGATAAATAGCGCTCACCAAATGAAGGAATAATCACCACAATCAGCTTGCCTTTATTTTCAGGACGTTTGGCCACTTCCATTGCAGCCCATACAGCCGCACCTGATGAGATGCCGACTAACAGACCATCTTCACTCGCCATACGGCGGGCAGTATCCATGGCATCATCATTTTTAACACGTACCACTTCATCATAAATCTTGGTATTTAAAATGGCAGGTACAAAACCTGCACCGATGCCTTGGAGTGGGTGAGGGCCTTTTTCACCACCTGATAAAACAGGGCTAGCATCTGGCTCAACAGCAATAATCTGGATGTCAGGGTTGCGCGCCTTTAGCACTTCACCCACACC
>JBFIDU010000231.1:0-3192 GCA_041603755.1 Methylophilaceae bacterium | reverse complement strand
TTTTTGTTGTTCTTTTGCAGATGTGTTATCAGAAAAAAGACCTACATAGTAAATTAATGTTGATTCATGATTCCGCACCGGAAACATGTCAAGCCATGCTGAATAGACGCGCCCACTTTTATGCAGGCACCATACTTCTCCGCGTTTTCCTTCCATGTATTTGGGTGAATCAAATAGCTCTGGAAAATACGTGTTGAGTTGATAGGCAAAACCAAGATCTTGCGGCTTCTTATGTAGTGCCTCTTGACGAGAATAACCGCTTATTCCCGAGAACGCTGGATTTGTTTTGATGATATTTGATTGCGCATCGGTAATAAAGATACCATCATGCGCATGCTCGAAAACGCTGGATGAAATTTTAAGCTCATCTGCATTTTCTTTGATTTCTGTAACCATTTTTCTGATCCGGGAACGCATTTTGAGCATATTCCCAATCAGTGTTCCTGCCTCTGCATAGGTGTTGTCATCGTCAAAATCACCTTGTGATATTCTTTTGACAAGGTCAGTAGCAGTTTCTGGGTCACCGCCTAATGGCTTTAAGACTAATCGTTTAATGCCGCGCCTAGCCAGTAGGATAAGCATAATGCCAGACAAGCCACTAAAAATAAAAATAGGATAAAGTGCCGCTACGCTATTGAGGTATGCATCCGAGCGGGGGAATACAATATAAGCATTAAAATTCCATTCTGGGATATCTTTTTCTGTGATATACCAACTAGTGTCAGGATTTTTTAATATTTTTTCTGCTTTAGTTAATTGAATGTTATCTGACAAAAATCGAATTCTATTATTGTAGTCAGTAATTGCTGCAAAGCCTGTTTCCAAAAAAGACCATTTTTTTATTGCTAAATCAAGCGCATTAACATCAACCTTATAACCGACATACCACGCGCCAATTACTTTATCTTTGCTGTCTAAAATGGGCTCATAACCAGTAATATAAGGCTCTCCTAGTATGTCAACTACACCATAGAAGGGTAGGCCAGCACTTAAAAACTTGATGACTTCACCATCTGGGTTAAGTCTGGTTCCAATGGCACGTGAACTATCTCTTTTTCTTACATTAGTAGAAATACGGACAAACTCAGTATCTTTCTTAACAAAGATGGTTGCTGTTCCATTACCAACATGGGTGACTGCGTCGACTAAGTCTGTTGTGTTCACTTGAGTAAAATTACCCAATCTCAGATTGGGAATTAGTTCACCATCCAGTTCACTTTCTCCATATATATTAGGTGTGCCGAGAGCCAGCCCTCTTTGTTTTAAGAGCAACATCGAGGAATAAACGTGTTCTATTACTAGGCTTTTTGCGACGTTGAGTAAGCGTTCTAACTTTTGTGTTTCATTAATTGCTTCTGCTTTTGTTGCTTTTAAATTAAGCGTAAACATGTAGAAAGCAGAAATGAGAACCGCAATTAGCCCAGCGACCAGAATTGGCAGCAGAAAGCGTTTAATTAAAGCTAATCTTTGCATGGCTATTATTTTATTTTTTTGCCGTTGTTAAGTAGTGGATAACAATTAAGCTAGTTACATTAGCAAAAAAGTTACCTAATGTAAGCGTTAGTGCAGGAAAATCGAACAAATTTGCAGTTTTTTTATAAACTGTATCTTCAATACAAAAATCTTGTTCACATTGTTAGCATGAAGGCTGCCATTGCAACCATCGCTACATCTTCAATAATCGTTACGGTACTCATCGGTAGATTAAACCCTGTACCCAAGCAGGCACATTGAATGGTTTGTTTTTTTGAAACCGCCAATATGACACCGATAGTCGAAAATCCCATAACAATGAGTGTGACCCAATAAACCGCAGTCATGTGCAATTGCACGATATAAGCAAGGCCTAGCCCAAGCTCTATAAATGGATAGGTATAAGCGTAAGACTTGCAACGCTTTGCCAATAAATCATACATAGCATAACTATTTGCAAAGCCAGTAATGTCTAACAGCTTAAAAAATGAGAAGACCATAAAAAATCCTGCCATAAAATTTTGCATCCAACGATTTAACACAAAATGACCAAAACTGATTTCAATTGTCAGGGTAATTGTGATGATATATGCAATGACTAATAACAATGGTTTATAGGTCATTAACCAACTTTTGGCTTCTGGCTCACCATGGTTTTTTGTCTCTGCTTCATGCAGGTGAAGTTGGTAATTACCAAGTTGGCTCAAAGCATTGTTGAGTGATCCAATGGTTGTTTTTGGTTCATGCAGCACAGCTTCAGGCGGCGTGAGTGTAACTTCAACTGATTGAGCATGGTTTTCTAACAGCGATTTGACACGTTTTACGCACCCCTCGCACGTTAAGCCCGTAACTTTATATCTAATAGTTGTCATTTAATAAAAATAGTCGTCAGTAAAATATAGTATGTAAATATATGGTTAATTGCAAAAAATGATTTTTAAATCAAGAGATTAACACGTAGAATAGTAACCTATGGAAAAGTATTCAACAATGCATGCACAACCTTTACAAAACTACCGCCCATACTGGGCAAAGCGGTTTGGTACAGCAAATATATTACCAACATCTCGCGAGGAAATGGATGTGTTGGGTTGGGATAGTTGCGATATTATTTTGGTGACAGGTGATGCGTATATTGACCACCCAAGTTTTGGTATGGCACTTGTAGGGCGGCTGCTAGAAGCGCAAGGTTTTAGGGTGGGCATTATTGCGCAACCAGATTGGCAAGATATAAAAGCCTTCACTGCATTAGGAAAACCCAATTTATATTTTGGGATAACTGCAGGTAATATGGACAGTATGGTCAACCGTTATACAGCAGATAGAAAGATTCGATCTGATGATGCCTACACGCCTGATGCGGCGCCAAACAAAAGACCAGATCGGGCAGTATTGGTTTACAGCCAACGTTGTCGTGAGGCTTATCCTGATATTCCACTAGTCATTGGTAGTATAGAGGCTAGTTTAAGACGCATAGCCCATTATGATTATTGGTCGGATAAAGTGCGTCGGTCTGTATTAGTCGACTCCAAAGCGGACATTCTGATTTATGGTAACGCAGAGCGGGCATTGGTTGAATTAACACATCGCATAGCCAAAGGTGAGAACGTAGCTGATATTCAGGATATTCGTGGTACTGCTTTTATGCGTAAGCATATTCCAGATGGCTGGGAGGAAATAAACAGCACACAATTAGACCGCCCAGGTGTTGTAGATAAA
>JBFIDU010000230.1:0-3193 GCA_041603755.1 Methylophilaceae bacterium | reverse complement strand
TTGGAAGCTGGTGATAAAGTCCCAGCTGATATGCGCTTAGTTTCAGCTCATGGCTTAATGGTACAAGAGTCTATTCTCACTGGTGAATCTGTCCCAGTAGAAAAACATATAACACCTGTCGCTGATGATGCGCCTATCGGTGATCGGACTTGCATGGTATTTTCAGGCACGTTGGTCACATCTGGTCAAGCGAAGGGTGTAGTAGTAGCAACTGGTATGAATACGGAAATCGGACGTATCAGTGGCTTACTTAATCAAGTAGAAGTATTGACAACACCTTTGGTAGAGCAGATTAACGTCTTTGCTAAATGGCTAACGATTTTTATCATGATGATTGCTGCGTTATTGCTGGTATACGGTTATTTCGTTGGGCATCATGACTTTGCTGAAATCTTCATGGCAGTAGTGGGACTCTCAGTAGCTGCTATTCCAGAAGGTTTGCCTGCGGTATTGACTATCACTTTAGCCATTGGTGTGCAGGCAATGGCTAGGCGTCACGCCATTGTGCGCCGTTTACCGGCAATTGAAACCTTAGGTTCTGTATCCGTTATCTGTACCGACAAAACTGGTACGCTTACACGCAATGAAATGATGGTAGCATCGGCGATAACTCACCAGCATCTTTTCAAACTAGAGGGCGAGGGATATGCACCCAAAGGTGCGCTTAAGCTAGAGGACACAAATGTATCTCCCTCTGAACATGATGTATTGGAAGAACTTGCCCGCGCTGCTGCATTATGCAATGACGCGGGACTAAGAGAGCATGAGCAGGTATGGGTGGTAGAAGGCGACCCGATGGAGGGGGCATTGCTTGCTTTTGCTGGGAAGATGGACGTGGAAGCCCGCAAAGAACAAGCTGAATGGACCCGTACTGACGCGATTCCATTTGATGCTAAACACCGCTTTATGGCTACGCTAAATCATGATCATGAACATCATGCGTTTGTATTCGTTAAGGGTGCGCCAGAGCGAATTCTTGCCATGTGCGAAAATCAGCGTAGCGAAAATATGAAGACGGAACCGATTGATCATGCCTATTGGAACAAAAACGTTGAAAATGTAGCTGCACTTGGACAGCGAGTTCTGGCGTTTGCTGTAAAGTCTGTCAAACCTGAGCATACGGTGCTAGAACATCAAGATATTGAGGGTACGCTCACATTACTGGGTATGGTAGGCATGATTGATCCACCTAGGTTAGAGGCCATAGCGGCAGTAGCAGAATGCCATGAGGCTGGTATACGCGTTAAAATGATTACTGGAGATCATGCCAAAACAGCTGCCGCTATCGCTAAACAGATAGGGCTTCAAAATTCAGAGATAGTACTAACAGGAACGGATCTTGACGGGATGGATAGTGCGACTCTTAAACAGGCAGTTTTGGAGTGTGATGTTTTTGCGCGTACTAGCCCTGAACATAAGTTACGGCTTGTTATGGCGCTTCAGTCACATGGGATGACAGTCGCCATGACAGGAGATGGCGTGAATGATGCACCTGCATTGAAACGCGCAGATGCTGGGATTGCGATGGGAGGTAAAGGTAGTGAAGCGGCTAAGGAAGCAGCTGAATTAGTCCTGGCAGATGATAATTTTGCCACTATCGCCGCGGCTGTGCGAGAGGGTCGTACTGTTTACGACAATATCAAGAAAGTGATTAGTTGGACACTGCCAACCAATGCAGGGGAGGCGATGACTATTATCGTAGCATTGCTAGCGGGGCTCAACCTACCAATAACACCCATTCAAATTCTCTGGGTGAACCTAATCACTGCAATCACACTAGGCTTTGCACTTGCATTTGAGCCATCGGAAGAAAACACCATGCGTCGTCCACCGCGCTCGCGTCATGAATCTTTGTTAACTGGCGGGCTTGTTTGGCATATAGTATTCGTATCGCTACTTTTTTTAAGTGGGGTCTATGGCATTTACTCTTACGCGATAGATAATGGCTATAGTATTGAAATGTCACGAACAATGGCTTTGAATACGCTCGTCGTGATGGAAATCTTTCATTTATTCTTTATCCGTAATATTTATAGTACTTCATTGACATGGAAGGCTGTGCGGGGAACCAAAGTAGTGTGGTTGGTCGTGGTCGTCATAACAGCTGCTCAGTTCGCAATTACCTATTTTCCTCCGTTACAAAAGGTTTTTGCTACAGAGTCAATTTTATTTTGGGATGGCGTAATAATCTTAGGGCTTGGCATCGCACTATTCATAGTAGTTGAAATTGAAAAACAAATCAGATTACGACTTCAGGAATTTAAGTTAGCCCAAAGAAGCAAGCTGATTTAGGTGTTATTCAACTTAACTTATCAATACCTAGGCATTATGAACTGAGGAGTGCAAGCCCATATCACTTTGTGCATGAATTGATAATTGGTTTAAATTGTTACTGAACCAGCATTCCGAATTGCATCGCTAAATTTTGTAATTAATTAAATGGAAATATGTAAACGGGCTTATTGATTTTTATCTCTGTGGTAGTCATTTTTAATCGGCCAGTCGATATGTCTCTTTTAAAAAGACGAATGTCATTAGAGTCTTGGTTTGCAACAAGTAAGAAACGCTCATCTGAACTAAAGTTGAAGTTTCTTGGTGTTTTACCACCTGTAGCTATTCGTTGAATTAAATGCAGTTGCCCTTCTAAACCTATTTCAAAGACGCTAATATTATTAGCAATGCCTCTATTTGAAACGTAGAGAAACTTTCCATCTGACGATATACGTACTTCGGCAGCTTGAACATGGCCGTTGAATGTTGGAGAGGTCAGTGATAGCGATCTAGCATGTGTAATCTTTCCATCGTCATATAAATACACGCCAATTTCACCTGTTAGTTCATGTACTACATACAGCACTTTTCCATTTGGATGGATTGCCATATGCCTTGGGCCAGATCCAGCAGTTACTTTAAAATAAGCAGGATTCGCTGGTGATATTGGTGTTGTGCTCGAGTAATCCACATCATAAATATGTATTTTGTCTGTACCTAAATCAGCCACTAGGAGTTGTTTGCCATTTGGATGAAACAACAAGCTATGAACATGCGAACCAGTTTGTCTAATTTTATCGAGGCTACTACCAACATGTGCAACGGACTGTTTGAAATGCAGATTACCTTTTTGATCTGTCTCAAAAACACTAAAGTTCCCACTTGCATAATTAGCCACAGCAAGTAACTTCTCATTTTTATC
>JBFIDU010000229.1:0-3194 GCA_041603755.1 Methylophilaceae bacterium | reverse complement strand
GTATTGTTGTGTTGAAATTGTGCCATCGTATAAGCGTTAAATAGGTAAACTAAACCTCAAATCAATCTGTGTTTGCGTCATTGTATAAGAGTGTTGCATGTAATACTAAAACCATCTCAAACTTCAGGAATGAATCATGAGGGTTTATCAAGTACTGGACGAGCAAAATAATCCTGTCGCTGAATATAGTGAATTAGATTATGCATTGCATAATGCTGAAACACTTACTTTTTGGCATACTGACCACTATTACCACGTTGAAGAAGTTGATTTAATGGAGCATTGACTCTCATAAAATTGCAACGTTCTTTTCTCAATACAAATAACTTTTTAATCCAGCGTCGCCTTAACTTAGCTGGTGCATGCGCACTAAAAGTGTGCGCCTATCTATTCTACAGCGAAGTCAAACCAAGAATGTAAAACATAAATAATGTTTTTATTCAATAAATTATATGAATATTTTGTTAACTGGCATAGCTATTGCTAAGCACTGACTCAGTTAGGAAGAAAAGCCATCATATGTTGAAAGTCATGATTGTCGATAATGATCGAACACGCAGCAAAACATTAGAGCAGTCATTAATCAGAAATGGCTTTGATGTAATTGCGCATGTGGAAGACGATGTGCATTTGCAAACAAAATGTTGCGAGTTACAGCCTGATATTGTGATTGTTGATACAGAATCACCCAGCCGTGATGTACTTGATAACGTTTGTATGATTACGCAGCACAATGAGAAACCTGTTGTAATGTTTGCACAAGATGGTGATAGAGAAGTGGTAAAAGCAGCAACTAAAGCAGGTGTCAGCGCTTATGTGGTTGGAACGATTGCAAGTGAAAGGTTAACACCAGTGATTGAAGCAGCGATAGCAAGATTTGAAGAAACAAAGCAACTACGTGATGAGCTTAGAAAAGCAAATGAAAAATTGGATGAACGTAAGGTTGTCGAAAGAGCAAAAGGCATATTAATGCGGCAACGTAACCTTGATGAAGATGAAGCTTACAAAATGTTGCGTACGATGGCAATGAAGAGAAATATGAAGTTAGCTGATTTATCTAGTCAACTAATTGATGCAGCAAAACTGTTAACGATATAGTGGATTAACAGACTCCAATGACGGAGTGATTAAAGATTAAGTAAAGCAGTTGTTACTAATGCTGGTAACGACTGAACAATCAATATCAAGCATATTGGTTCATAGGACACAGGCGTCCTTATTTACAGTCAGTAATGGCGTAAGTAAGGACGCCTTTTTGTTTTAATAACGTAAAGGAAATCAAATGGCAGATAACCATGATAGCAATAATAAAAATAACATTACGCCTAGCTCATCGGGACGTAGGGATTTTATTAAAGCAACGGCAATGTCTGCAGCTGCCTTGGTGTCTGGTGTTACATCAGGCGCTGCAGGTGCAGCTAACAGCAAAAGCGGTGGCAGTTTAGAAAAAACGCAACTCACATTTGGCATTATCCCGCTCACAGATTGTGCGCCGATTGTTATCGCCAAGGAAAAGGGTTTTTTCAAAAAATATGGGTTAGATGTCAAGATTTCGAAAGAAGCATCTTGGGCCAATATCCGCGACAAAGTGTCTTCAGGCTTGCTAGATGGTGCGCATATGCTGGCTGGCATGCCTATTTCTGCCACACTAGGTGTCGGTTCTATTCAAAAAGATACTGTTACCGCATTTTCTATGGACTTAAATGGTAATGCTATTACGGTTTCAAATGCACTCCATGCACGCATGATGGAAGCTGATCCAGTCGCTATGCAAACGCGACCAACAACTGCAGTTGCACTTAAAAAAGTGATTGATGCGGATAAAAAAGCAGGTAAAGAACCGATGGTATTTGCGATGGTTTACCCAGTATCTTCGCATAACTATGAGATTCGCTACTGGATGGCTTCAGCTGGTATCGACCCAGATAAAGATGTTCGCTTGATCGTGATACCACCATCAAAAATGGTATCCAACTTAGAAGCAAATAATATTGATGGCTATTGCGTAGGCGAGCCATGGAACCAACAAGCAGTAGCTATGGGGATTGGTAAATCCATTATTACCAGTTACGAAATTTGGAATAACAGTCCAGAGAAAGTTTTTGGTGTAACACGAGAGTGGGCGAACAACTATCCATGTACGCACAAAGCAACGATTAAAGCACTGATAGAAGCAACGCAATGGATGGACATACCAGACAATCGTAAAGAGGTGGTGCGTATTATTTCTGCCAAAGAATATATTAATGCACCGCAATCTGTCGTCGAAAATTCAATGACAGGTACCTGGACCTACAGTAACGAAGAAGCACCAGTAACGATGCCTGACTTTAACGTATTTCATCGGTACTCTGCTAATTTCCCGTGGCAATCACATGCTGTCTGGACATTGACACAAATGGTGCGTTGGGGACAGCTTGACCAAGCTGTTGACTTCAAGAAGGTTGCTGAATCCGTTTACCTATCTGATGTTTATCGTGAAGCAGCTGAGGAGCTTGGCATTGCTGCACCAATTACGAACTATAAGTCTGAAGGCTCACATGCAAAATCATGGTTACTAAAAGAAGCAACCAAATCTATTGCTATGGGCCCAGATCAATTTTTCGATGGAAATCAGTTTGATCCACATGATGCAGTGAGTTACCTAGCGAGTTTTTCTACGCACAACATGAAAGTAGCGCTGGCAGATTTAACAAAAACAAACGCATAACAATCGCAGCTTAGTTTGGATATAGGCAAATATAAAAACGGATTAATTTTTAAATTTTGATAAAGGGGATAAAAAAATGAAAGTAAAACAAAAACTAATTGGTGTTGCCTTAATTTCGGCACTGGCTTCATTTAGCGTTATGGCTGAAGCTGAAGAGGCAACTTCTCTTAAAGACGCAATTACTGATGGTAAGTTTTCTGCCAATTTGAAATTTCGCTGGGAAAATGTAAATCAAGATAATACATTAGATGATGCTAATGCCTACACGCTACGCACCTTAGTCGGCTATGAAACAAAGCCATTTCATGGCTTCAGTATCAATACCCAAATTTATGGCTTAAGTCCATTCAACGATGATTATAACGATTTAAAAAAGGGTGATCCAATCGCTAGCCGCAAGTCCTACTCTGTGATTGCTGATCCTGAAGACTATGATTTCCATCAGGTTTATTTGCAATGGGCAAACGCCGAGAACAAAGTTAAG
>JBFIDU010000228.1:0-3210 GCA_041603755.1 Methylophilaceae bacterium | reverse complement strand
TGTTTGTCATAACAGCTCATAGAACCTAATTCGTAAGCAACCAATATGGAGCAAAACAAATCATCATGGCTGAGCGGGTAGTCTTGATATGGTGCGACTTGCTCGCGCTTGTAGTCAAAGTGCTCACCTAGCCACAAAATAGCCGGCACATGCGTTTGCGCTTTGGGTGCCATCATATAGGGGGCTGCATGTAAATAAACACCATGTTCACCCAAAGATTCACCATGGTCTGAAACATACAACATGGCGGTTTCGTAATCACCATCATATTTTTTTAAGAATTGAATAACTTCTGATAAAAAATAATCGGTATACAAAATGGCATTGTCATAACTATTGTCTATTTCTTCTTTAGTACAATTGCGCAATTCACCTGTCATACACATGGGTTGAAAACGAGCAAACTCCTTTGGATAGCGACGATAATACTCAGGGCCGTGATTGCCCATTTGATGTAAGACGATCATGATATCTTTATCCTTTTTTGAGGCAATATAGTCGTCTAGGCCACTTAACATACCGATATCTCGACACTCACCTTCACAGATGGGGTTCAGCGATGGACTTTGAAAATCCTGATATTGCACACGAGTCGCAACTCCTTTTGAGTTTGAGTTATTATCACGCCATAACACTTCAATACCATTATCGAGTAGCACATCCAGTGCATTTTCCTGACTTAATGCCTTATTTTTATCATAGTCTTTACGGCCTAGAGCTGAAAACATACAAGGCACAGAAACACCGGTAGATGTTCCGCAAGAGCTAACATTACTAAAGCTCACAACTTTTTCTTTGGCAAGTTGCGGGTTAGTATCGCGTTGATAACCATTCAGAGAGAAACGGTCTGCACGCGCCGTTTCACCTACTACCAAAATCACTAACTCATGTCTGGAAACCGGGCCGACAAATTTTGCATCTTCTGCCATCTTTTTTACTTCTGTGACTTTTTGTGATGACATTTGAAGTGATGCATATTTTATTAAAGAATAAACTGGGTAAGTCGGGTTGGCATAAAAACGAGTAATTTTATGCTCCCGAATAAATGACGCATAACCAGCAGTAAAGGGTATTACAACACCGACTAATGTGATGATTAATATGATGAGCCACATTAAGCGCTTTTTAAGTTCATTGGATAAACTGCTTATTTCTGGCCAATACTTAACGACAAGCCATGCTGGCACAACTCCGAGTAGTACTGTTCTTAAAACCAGACTTAAATTGAATAATCCTGCGACTTCTTTAGCATCAGTTTGCGTGATGTTCTCGATCATGACCACATCCATCAGCACGCCAAAGTTATCCATATAATAGGCGGCTTGCGCAGAAAGGATTAATAGCGCAGCAACTAACCAGCGGCTTACCCTACCAAAACCCACCAGCATAAAAAACAGCATGGTGAGGATACTAAAAAATACTGTCAAAGAAACGAGAAACGGTAAATTTGCCCAAGTCAGTGGATAAATTTCTACAATGTGCTTAAACAGTGAAACATTAGCGGTAAGCATCACAAATGCAGTGACGATTAACGTAGCTGCCATTGGCTTATTAATAGCTACTACAAAACGATTTTTTGGCAAGATAATACCCTTAGAAAACACTATTGTTGATTTGAATGTAAAGATGATTGGCTTACACGAAGCATGATAAAAATAATGGCACTGGCAATCCACATTGACCATAAAGTATGTGATAGAAAATGCGCTCCACGCATTTGTTGCACCCAGCCGAGCACAAATCCAACGCTCAAACCTGAGAAAAATATAATCCTTGCCATTTGGGGTCGATGAGGCAGCCAAAATACACAAAAAGCAGCCAGCCACAAGCCGGTGGATGCATGGCCAGCAGGGAAACAATGTCCTGCCTGCATACTGGATGGAATCGCATCCAATAATCTTGAATAAGGTGCTGTGCCACCATAACGCACTTCATCCCATGGGCAATGTAAGGCAGATTGCTGTTTTAATAATGAAATAGTGGTAGGTACTAATACTGCGGCAACTGCTGTAAAGCGTAAGCGTGTCCTGAGCCAACTGGTCATCCCATAAAAATTCACTACCGCATCAGCTAGCACAAGGCTAATTAATGCAAAACCAAACAACATGATGCAGTCTTTGACGTAAATGTGCATTAACTGCTGCGCAAACCAAGTGCCTTTCCACTTGAAGTGTTTTGTTTGAAAGTCGAAGTAGTAGTCGGCTAATACCAAATCAATATTGGTAAATTGATTTAACGCTAGAAGTATCAAGGCCGAAATCAACAAATACAGAAATGGACTTGCAAACAATTTCTTGTAATTGCTTTCTGATAGCTGGGACCATGTTGGAGATGTTTGCTTACAGAACATTAGGACTATTTACTCACCTTTATACAAACATCGTTTTTATTCTTAGTGTGTTACCTAAGCACTTCATTATTTTTTTTGCCTACTAGTTTTTCTACCGCATTACTGGCAAATGTCCCGCCCAGCACTTGTAATGACTTCCCATAAGGGTCTCCAACCAAAATAGTGTCTTGTTCAAATTGTTGACTGATTAAACTTTCATCAGGCCGATAGCCGTCATAAGACAAGCCAACTAAATCGGACCAGGTGTAAATAAAGTCGGCGTTGTCGTACTGTCGACCTAATAGGTCTGAATTTGTTAATTTGTTTGCTTCTTGCCAATTTTCAGAATGCCATACGATAAATGGCACGGCATACATGGGGTAAGTCGGTGCACCTTCATTGCGGCCCTTGAAATCATATGGGGCTGTATCGTAGATATCTTCACCGTGATCCGAAAAGTACACGAGCAGACTTTGGCTGTTTTTGTGATTTGAATTTTTTAATCGATTGATTAATTCATAAACAATAAAATCATTATAGAGAACGGCATTATCGTAACTATTTATCAATTCCACTTTACCTGCATCTGATGACACTGCACTCGATAAACCACTGGCATCTTGGAAGTAGTTATAACTTTCAGGGTAGCGATAAGCATATTTCATATGCGTGCCCAACAAATGCACCACTATCAGTTTTTTCTCATCTTGCTTTAACAGTGTCTTTGAATATGGCGCCAACACTTTATCATCTAGACTGTAAGCATTTTGACGACGGGCATTATTCAAAAAGATTTGCTCATCTGCTTGTTTGGCAAAGGTGGTCAGCATGGTGTTGCGCTTGGTCAAGGTTTGCTGGTTGGTAATCCAATAGGTTTTATA
>JBFIDU010000227.1:0-3215 GCA_041603755.1 Methylophilaceae bacterium | reverse complement strand
TCAGCATTTTGGAGAGCTATTCTCCACCTTATTTGGCGGTGGTCAAGCAAAGCTGGAGTTACTTGGAGAAGAAATCCTGGATACAGGCTTACAAGTCTTTGCGCAGCCACCTGGTAAAAAGAACACAACAATTCAACTATTATCTGGCGGTGAAAAAGCATTAACAGCCCTTGCGTTGGTGTTTGCATTATTCCGACTTAATCCTGCACCATTTTGTTTAATGGATGAGGTGGATGCGCCTCTTGATGACAGCAATACGGAGCGATTTTGCCAGATGGTCAAAAAAATGTCAGAAAAAACTCAGTTTTTGTTTGTGAGTCATAATAAAATCACCATGGAGATTGCGCAGCAACTGATCGGTGTCACCATGCAGGAGTCTGGTGTATCCCGTATAGTAGATGTGGATATCGATGCAGCTATACAGATGCATGCATGATTACCAATTATTAATAAACATGAATATAAATTCGAAGTAGAATAAAAGAATGTCTGATCTACAAATAGTATTGATTATTTTAGGTGTTTTCATTATTGCCGGCGTTGTTGTTTACAACTGGTTGCAAGAAAGAAAGCTACGCGAAAATATTAGTGAAGACTTTATCGTCCCACAAAAAGACGTGCTAGTCGAAGAGTTCTACATTGACACAGAAGCGCTTGTGGAAAAGGAGTTCGCGGATGACGTGCATAAAAATGAGGTGATGCGCAAACTAAACGAAATAACCGAAGATAAAGAGGATTCTCCAATTTCTAGCACGTCTTCATCAGAAGCGGATGAGCTTGAAGAAGATGAGACATCTAATCAATCAGAAATTAGGCAAGAAGAAAATAGAGAAACACCAACGCAGGCAATCGTTTCTAATAACAATATTTCATCTAGAAGCAATCAAACTACCGACATAGAGCGTGAGCAGCCAAAACAGGTAGAAAAAGAAATTATTGTTGAAAAACATATTCTTCCCGCAGAGTTTGAACCATTAGTGACATCTGCTTTGCCAGATGAGGTGCACTCACAGATAGACTTAACTGCATTTTTGTATGCCAGCAAAAACATTAATGGTCATGCCTTTCATCAAATGATGCAAACAATGCTTAAGGAAATTAATGTGCATGTCATGCTGCATGGATTGGATGACAATAATGTATGGCAGGTTATTGATAGTGAAACAGATGAAAATGCAAGCTTTAAACAAATTGCTTGTAGCATGCAATTAGCAGACAGACGTGGTCCCGTGCCCAAACCCGTTCTGAACAAGTTTCAATTTGCGGTAGAAACCATTGGTTTAGAGTTTAATGCCCATGTTGAATGGCAAGGCAAAGGCGACCCATCCGTGCGAGCGATTGATTTAGACAAGTTCTGTATGGATGTTGATCAATTAGTAAGTGTGCACCTAATACAGGGGGAAACACCAATTCATGGCACAAAGTTCAAAGGTTTAGCAGAAGCCAATGATATGCAGCTAAAACACGGCAAGTTTTGTTGCTTTGATAGCGTTAAGCCTGATTTTGCTAAGTTTATTTTAGTGAATGCTAATGAGCAGCCATTTACGCCAGATAGCTTAAGACAAAATGTGGTTGTAAGTGCTACATTTCAGATGGAAATTCCTAAAGTCATCAATTGTGAAGATGTCTTTGGTCAGATGGTTAATGTTGCCAAAAAAATGGCTGCAAGCTTGAATGCACATATCGTCGATGACAATCAAAAACCGTTAGGTGATTTACAAATCGAAAAAATCCGCCAGCAGCTGAAAGTAATCCATGCCACTATGGTTGCACGTGGTGTTATGCCAGGTAGCGACAGCAGTATGCGTTTATTTAACTAAGTATGTTAACGATTGATGAGGCACGTAAACAGGTAATTGCTTTACGGAATGAAATAGCCCAATACGATTATGAATATTACGTGCTCGATACACCATCAGTATCGGACAACACTTATGATGGACTCTATCGACAACTAGTTGACTTAGAAACTCAATTCCCTTCCCTTGTCACCACAGACTCACCCACACAGCGCGTGAGTGGTAGCGCATCAGATATGTTCAGCAGTGTCACACACCGCCAGGCGATGCTGTCACTGAATAATGTATTTTCTGATCATGAGCTTGCCGCATTTGATAAGCGTGTTTGTGACGGTTTAAATCTAGATGCAGTTGAATATGCAGTTGAGCCTAAATTTGATGGTTTAGCCATTACACTAACTTATGAGAACGGAAAGTTAGTGCAAGGCGCTACACGAGGCGATGGCTATACTGGTGAAAACGTTACCCATAATTTACGGACTATAAGAGCAATACCCAATTCATTAGCGATTGAGAGCCCGCCAGCTTTATTAGAAGTACGTGGTGAGGTGTTAATGTTTAAACGAGACTTCGAGCGTTTAAATGCAGGACAAGCAAACATTGACGGCAAATTGTTTGCCAACCCACGTAACGCAGCAGCTGGCAGCTTGCGTCAATTAGATGCATCGATAACTGCAACCCGACCTTTAAGGTTTTTTGCCTACGGCCTAGGGGTGGCAGAGGATATTCCACCACTGAAATCACACGCGGAAGCAATGGATTATTTAGAAAAACTTCGCTTTCCAGTCAGTTCTTTACGGTCAGTGGTGCATGGTTATGACGGCTTGCTGAATTATTACAGAGAAATTGGTGAAAAACGTGCAAGCTTAGCCTTTGATATTGATGGCGTGGTCTATAAGGTAAATTCGTTTGTGCAACAAGAGACGCTAGGATTTGTGTCTCGCGCACCGCGCTGGGCAATTGCCCATAAATTCCCAGCAGAAGAAGCAACCACAGTTGTTGAAGATATTACCGTGCAAGTGGGTCGAACTGGCGCAATAACACCAGTTGCCAGACTTAAGCCAGTTTTTGTGGGCGGTGTTACCGTCACAAATGCTACCTTACACAATGAAGATGAAGTGCGTCGTAAAGATATACAGATCGGCGATACTGTCGTTGTCAGAAGGGCAGGTGACGTTATACCTGAAGTGGTATCCGTGTTGCTTGATCAGCGCCCAACAAATGCTAAGCAATTTGTCATGCCAAAAACCTGTCCAGAATGTGACTCGCATATCGAGCGCCCTGAGGACGAGGCTGTTGCGCGCTGTACTGGCGGTTTATACTGCCCAGCACAACGCAAGCAAGCCATCACGCATTTTGCATCCAGACGCGCAATGGACATCGAAGGCCTAGGTGAGAAACTTGTAGACCAGCTCG
>JBFIDU010000226.1:0-3218 GCA_041603755.1 Methylophilaceae bacterium | reverse complement strand
GTTGCCGCCGTCATATTTATCCCCGTTTTGTCTCATCCCTTTAACGATAGTCATGCCAATAATATGTTGATTTTTGCGTTCATCTTTGCATTTGTCGCAAATGGCATCCCCTGTGTCTGTAGGTAATAAGCCTTTTTCAATTACCGCACGATATTCACCGTTGTGCTCACTGATACGAATTAATGAACGCGGTTTATTGGTCTTATCATCAATACTTTGCCACAGCCCTGCTGGTGAATTGTTAGCTGCAAAGCTGAGTTGTATAGACATTAATAGAACAGCGATTAATTGAATAAAGGCAACCAAGATACGCATCATCATCTCCATAAATACTAAATATTAGTATTTTTGCAAGATGCATGCCACTTGTGTGAAGCTATATTAATCAATGACATAGATTAAATTTTATACTTTAGAATGCAATATGTGCAGGACATCTAACCAGTTGAGAAATATGCCTGCAAAGTTTGCATTAAATAACGAATTTATTGACCTAAATAGACACACATTGAAAGCAAACATTAATTCACCTGCTTTATCTAAAGATTGTTTTAAATATGCCGATGCAATAATTAAGACTAGCGTGATAGAAAAGAGGTGTGTGATGACGATGGTATACGAATTACTTGATGACGAAGATCAAGCTTACAACGACTTTATGAACGTTTATCAAGCGATGTTTTTTACACAAGATTTCACCAATTGGGATGATTCACTGTTTTATCAGACCGAAGAGTTAGAGCTCGAAGTAGTATGAAAAATCAGTGCGAAATAGATGAAACCTTGTCTTTAAACTGCCTGCTTTTAGCATCTGTAATACGATAACGGCTCTTTTGTATCCAGTTATTGTTGGCATAACTGGTGGTATATTGTGTGCCTGTATTCACCCAGAAATACTCTCGATTAAACATATAGTGCGGGTGATAATCTCTAAAGAGCACAGCAACTGGATATGGTCTTGTGGTGGATAAACCATCTTTCTGCGTTGCTTCTAATAAATACTCTTTACCATGCTTGAATAATACCACCCAAGCATGGCCACCTGCGCCTTCTACATCACCTAATACGACGCGTGCGTCTTCACCTTGTTCAATCAACCAATCTGCCAACACAATGGCATGGTCCTCACAGTCGCCACGGGGGTAATAAAAAGCTTGTCTGCTTGATTGCCAGACATCGGTGCGGCCTGCATATTGGTTGGCATCAAATTGATAGGTTTTGCGTTGCGATAATATATAAAGTGGCGTCATCACATTATTCACAGTAAAGGGCGCATAACCTTCTAGATAGGTATTAACCAAGTAATGGTCGCCATCTAACGCCTGAGCCGACATGGTATAAATGCCAATAGGATCTATTGAATAAATAAGAGGATAGTTTTGTCCATGCGCAGGTGCGAGCATGTTGTTTACATCTGTATCGGATAGGCTATAGTTGATGGGTAAGATATCGAGTCTATACCCGGTATGTGGCAGCATTAAATCTTGTTGTGCTAGTGAAAGTATTGCAACATCAACTTCTCTCTTAGTAGACGGTTCAGGATTATAATTAACGTTCAGTCCATGACTATTGAAGTTGTCTTTTATCGCACTACCATATGCCCCCAGAAAGAAGCAAATTAGCAAAACGACTAAACTACCCAAACCAAGCATGATACCTGTCTTTTTTTAACCCTTGAAACCAAACACAATCACAACAGCAACAAATATCAAAATAGCAGAGGCAAAAATAGCCACTGCAATATTGCCATTTTTGATTTCTTCTTCAAAGTTAATATTTTTAACAACTTTTTTGTCTACCCAAAGCAACGCATAAACACTCACAATGAGTGCGACAATTGAGTAACAAAGATTGATCGCTAGATTAATAATTGATGCGGATAAAAACTCGACTTCCATAGGTTAGCTCACTTTATTATTAATGCTCACACTAGCAATTCTAGCATTGAAGTCTGAATTGATTATTAAGTTAAATGAACAAAACCATAATGCCCAGTTTATTCTAAAGATTAAAACATCTATCTTGATAGCATAATGAAACCTATCAACTTGACTAAGGGTTGAAAAAGTTTAGGCATTAATCTCCTCCCCCTTGGGCTTACACCATGTGTAAGCCCATTTTTTTTCAACCGACTTAATGATTTCGCATTCGACTTACCGCTTTAGCGGTTAGAGAGAATGGCGATGCCCTTTACGGGTATATCATTTAGCGAGGTTGGGAACGCCCCTCCACAATCGACTTGGCGATTTATCGCCTAGTGAGATTGGGGAAGACCTTTACGGTCTTGCGGGTGTGACCGACTTAATGATTTCGCATTTGACTTACCGCTTAAGCGGTTAGAGAGAATGGAGATGCCCTTCACGGGTATAGCATTTAGCGAGGTTGGGAATATCCTTTACCGCAATAGTGAAATGAGAATATTCGATCCAGCTGTTCGTCAATAATCAGTCATCTACTTATATTAGTATTAAGTGCATATGAGCAGTTTGCATTTATTGATTCTTTTAACTAGTGGTAAAGTGATAGCGAGCTTGCAGATGAGCATATTAATGACGAATAAGGAAATACGATGAAGGCTATATGGAACAATACAGTGATTGCTGAGTCAGAGCAAACGATTGTAATCGAAGGAAATCACTATTTTCCTATCGAATCAATTCACGAACAGTACTTCCAAGAAAGTTTGCATACTTCCACCTGTGGTTGGAAGGGCTTGGCTAACTATTTCAATATTGTTGTAGGAGACCAAGAAAATCAAAATGCAGCATGGATTTATAAAACGCCTAAGGAACAGGCGCAAGAAATAAAAAACCATATTGCTTTTTGGAAAGGCATTTCAGTCATCGATTAATAAAGGTTTACACAGCATCATGGACACAGCTGCAATTTTCAGTAAAAACCAATACCAATTGATAGCAAAGTTTCAACAGTTGCGTCAAACTACATTAGACATTTGCAATCCCATTGAGCATGAGGATTATGTGGTTCAACCATGTCCAGAGGTCAGTCCACCAAAATGGCACTTGGGTCATACCAGCTGGTTTTTTGAAGAGGTGATTTTAAAAAAATATTTAGACGGGTATGTGCCGTTTAATTCACAATACGGCACCTTGTTTAATTCTTATTATAAGGCTGTTGGTCAGCATACCATTCAATCAGAACGAGGATATTTATCCAGACCAACGCTGGCAGAAGTCTTGCGCTATCGTGCGCATGTT
>JBFIDU010000225.1:0-3238 GCA_041603755.1 Methylophilaceae bacterium | reverse complement strand
TCATCGCAAAAAAAATTCGTGAGCGGCTGGGTGAGGAAACAATCATAACGGTCAACCATTATGGTATTTCTGGCTTATGGATAAGCTTTAATGTAGAGCTGGATGATTTTTGGGTTGTTATCCCAAAAATTCAAGTTGATCGTCCATTCCCACTACATTGGTTAGGCTGGGGCGCCTTGATTGGTCTACTATCACTGGCGGGAGCGTATATAACGGCTGCTCGTATCAATCGGCCACTCAACCTACTGGCTACAGCGGCTGACAAACTACGTAATGGAGAGCCAGCCCCTAAACTTCCTGAAGATAATCTGGATGAATTACGAGCTGTAAACCAGACATTTAACGAAATGGCGGACGCTTTGGTGCGACTAGACGCTGAACGTACTTTATTATTAGCTGGGGTTTCACACGATATAAGAACACCATTAGCGCGTCTTCGATTAGCAGTAGAAATGCTACCGGATAATGAAGCAAATCCGATGAAAGATGGCATGATTGAAGATATCGCAGATATGGATAATATTATTCATCAGTTCCTCGACTTTGTTCGCGGTGTTGAGGGTGAATCAACGAGAATGATGGATATTAATGATTTATTGAAGTTGCTTGCAGAGCGTCAAAGCCGTGCCGGCAGACAACTCAAAGTAAAAATGGGGCCAACCTATTTGATTCCTATTCGTCCACTGGCTATGCAACGCTTATTAGATAATTTAGTAGGGAATGCTTACGCCTATAGCAAAGATGAAGTCGTAGTCGAAAGCAAAATAACAGCAGAAAAAATCATTATTAGTGTGCTCGACCGCGGCCCTGGCATTCCACCAGACCAAGCAGAACGATTGCTAAGACCATTTGAAAGATTAAATAGCGCCAGAACAAAAAATGAAGGGGGAAGTGGCTTGGGCCTTGCAATATGTAACCGTATCGCAAAACTGCATCATGGTAGTTTAGAGCTTATCAATCGCGACGGTGGTGGGCTTGAAGCAAGACTATCTCTTCCTATTCAACACTACTAGTCTTTGCGAATCTACTCGTTGACTGGGTGCATGGCTTTCCCTCAACTCTATTTCTTCCACCTTGTTTTGCTAGATAAAGTAATCGATCTGCGTGCACCATCATTTCATCCAAGCTTTTACCTAAAATATTATTGACGCCAATACTACAAGTAAACTTTATTTGGTGGCCTTTGAATTCAAGCGTTTGTTTTGCGATTTTATTTCTAAATTCATGGATATGAGCAAAACTATTCCGGTATTCTGGATTTTTACTGATGACTGCAAACTCTTCCCCTCCCATGCGCGCCACTATATCTCCTTCGAAATGTTTTGTGAGTTGATTTGCCGTCGCTTTGATGACTTCGTCACCAACATCATGCCCATATACATCATTTACTTTTTTAAAAAAATCAATATCAATCATCATTACCGTCAGTACATCATGCCTGCCAAGATTTCTAAAAATCTTATTGCCTTCATCAAAGAAATATCGACGATTATAAACATTGCTCAGGAAGTCCACATTCGATAAGTGTTTCGCATAATCAACGGCGTCCAACATATCTAAATTTTGGTTGATTCGGCAAAGCATCATTTCATAATTGAATGGCTTTGATATAAAGTCATTTGCGCCTGCTTTTAAAAACTTAACTGCAAGCCTAGGGTCTGCTGAACTGGAGATACCAATAATTAACATTTCATCTTTGCGGTAAAGTTCGCGTGCTTTTTTTACAAAGGTCACACCGTCAACCATCTTCATCTGATAATCAACTAGCACCAACTTGATGTCAGGATTTTGCTCTAATATTTCGATTGCAGCTAGGCCATTGTCAACTTGCAATACATTAAACTTCTGTAGTGATAACTCTCTTGTGATGACAAACTGGGCTACTCTAGAGTCATCAACAACTAATACTTTGATTGCGACATTTTTAAGGATGCGTGCGATTAAATCACAAATATAACTATTATCAGAACGATTGATATCTCTGACGACATAGTCAATGACATGCCGTTTAATAAGTTGGTCGCGTAACTCATCTTCATACTGCTCGACTATTACTATAGCTGGAATATGGAACTCTGCAAGTAAATCAATTTTCTCAAAACTTTCTGAATCAAAATTGACAACACTGGAAACACTCAGAAAAAACTTCTCTGGATTTTTGCGCAATATGGCGCGCGCAATGCTAATTGAATTAACCACTGTGACATCAACAGGCAGTTCTTTCTCAATATCGTATTGCAATGTTTCAGCGAAAGAAATATCTTGCTCAAGCACCAAAATATGAAATTTTGATGGTGTAGTAGGTCTAGCTTTTTGACGCGTATGCCGATCAGGCATCGCTAATTGATCCTTTGGGTCGCTGCTTTATTATTGTGGATTGAACCAATTTAATTTTTCTCTTAAAAGAACAACTTCACCAATAATGATTAAACAAGGTGCCTTCAACTGAGCATGCTCAACTTTTTCAGCCATATCTAATAATGTACCAGTTAATACTCGCTGTCTTTGCGTAGTCCCCTGCTGTACGACAGCAATCGGCATATTAGCTGATATTCCTCTCGCAATCAATTGTTCACAAATTGTCGGCAAACCAATCAAGCCCATATAAATGACGAGCGTCTGATTGGGTCTAACCATTGCTTCCCAATCCAAATCAACTGAACCATCCTTGAGATGCCCTGTAATGAACAAGCAAGATTGTGCATAATCCCGATGTGTTAGTGGAATACCGGCATAACTAGATACACCACTTGCTGCTGTAATACCAGGCACCACTTGAAAAGGTACATCATGTTGCATCAATGTCTCAATTTCTTCGCCCCCTCGACCGAAGATAAATGGATCTCCTCCCTTCAGTCTGAGTACACGCTTTCCCTCAAGTGCTAACTTTGCAAGCAAATCATTAATTTCCTCTTGTGGCATCGTATGCTGATCTCGCGCTTTACCGACATAGATAAGCTCAGCATCACGCCTTACCAACTCCATGACTTCAGGACTCACCAATTTATCATAGACACAAACATCGCACTGCTGCATTAGTCGTAATGCACGAAAAGTAAGTAAATCGGGATCACCAGGCCCTCCGCCCACAAGAAATACTTCTCCCCTTTTTTTGGTAGTATCAGCATTCTTTAACGTATCCTGCAAGTAATCTTTTGCCGCTTGCTCCTGACCTGACAGCACCCTTTCAACAAAAGGCCCTTGTAATATCTCTTCCCAAAAAATTCGTCGTGCTTGC
>JBFIDU010000224.1:0-3241 GCA_041603755.1 Methylophilaceae bacterium | reverse complement strand
GGTGTGATTAGCGTCCGTGCAACCAACAAACAACATCAAAAAGTACAAGAGTTTATTGATAGGGTAATGAGTAGTGCAAAAAAACAAGTATTAATAGAAGCGACTATTGTTGAAGTGCAATTAAGTGATAGTTATCAGGCAGGAATAGATTGGAGTCGTCTAAATAATCCAGGTAATAGCGGTTTTGTATTTGGTCAGACATTAGGGTCAAAAGGAGTGACTTTCGATCCCGCAACAGGTGCTTTTAATGATGGTGGTTTGAACGCATTAGATCAGCGAACAAATGCAGGTTTTGTTGCCGGCTATCTTAATCCAATTAGCTCAATAGGGAATATTGCTGCATCGATTACTTTACTCGAGCAATTTGGCGACACGAAAGTACTGTCTAGCCCTAAGCTAATGGTTTTGAATAACCAAACGGCAGTGTTAAAGGTAGTAGATAATTTAGTTTACTTCACTATTGAAGTACAACAGACACAAGGAAATGTGAACAGTAACCCATTTAGTACAATTACAACAACACCACAAACAGTACCTGTTGGTGTGGTGATGAGTGTAACGCCACAAATTAATGACAATGACAAAGTAAACATCAATGTAAGACCTACCATTTCTAGAGTATTAAGTTTTGTGAATGACCCCAATCCACAACTTGGTTCTGGGCAAACTAGAATAGTCAGTGCTATTCCACAAATTCAGGTGAGAGAGATGGAGTCAATGCTTAACATTACTAGTGGTAATACTGCGGTGTTGGGCGGGTTGATGCAGGATGATATTAAAAATAACACAGATTCAGTACCTGGTTTGAGTAGAGTACCTGGTGTGGGTAATGTGTTTAAAGGGAAGAATGATGCGACAAGAAAAACCGAGTTGGTTATCTTCTTACGGCCCACTGTTGTACCAAACGCAAGCTTGGAAAGTGATGAATTAAGTTCTTACAAAAAGTATTTGCCAGCACAGCAGCTACAAAAAACGCTGGAAGAAGCAAATTAATTGATAGGTCACGCAGACCATGAGTTTATTGATTAAAGCACTAGATAAAGCACAAGCGCAAAAAGCGCAAGGGGAAGATAGTGCTCGCAACAACGATGGAAAACAATCCGATAAGCGGACAACATCGACTGAAAACTCTACTTCTACCACTGAAGATAAAAAAATAATGGCTGATGATTTATCGTTGAGCCCTGTTAATGAAACATTAACCACGAACAAGCCAATACAGAATGAAGTTGATGATACGCCAAATGCTCTAAAAGGTTCTGCTGCAGATTTGGCGCAAAAAGAGCCACATCGCTCCGCAGCTAGTGCAAGTCCTCGTTTGTCGATAGAGCCTGCAGTAAAACCGAATAGAGCACAGGCCGCTAATGTATTTACTGCCAAACAAGCAGAGCGCTCTGGTCAAACCGCTAAAATTGCAATCATTATCGCCTTGCTAGCTATCTTATTGTTGGGTGGCTTTGCTTATTGGTATCAATTTGTGTTTAATCAGCCTGCTATCGTCATTCCACCAAGGCCATCAATGACGAATTCTATGCCACAGGCTATGCCAGATGTAGAGGTTGAGGAAGCAATGGAAGCTTCAGTTGTTGAAGGTTTGGCTGAATCAGAAGTCGTTAATAATGCAGAAGATTTTAATGTTTCAGAATTATCAGCGCAAAATTCTGAAATGCCTTTAGCTGATGGCAGTGTTGAAGAAAAATCCGTTTTTGATCAATCATCGAAACAGCGTGTGGCGTTAAAAGAAACGCTAACACCTAATGAGCAGATTGTGACTGCTGCTCGTGCAAAAGCGACGCAAATCGATGATGACACAACACAAGAAAATACATCAATAGAAATAACAAAAGCAAAAACTGAAACTGGCATCAATGAAGTATTGATGCGCGCTTATGCAGCTTACAACCTTGGCAACGATAACCAGGCGCAAACGGATTATAAATTGGTACTAAAGCAATATGGCGCAAATGTGGACGCAATGCTTGGATTGGGAGCGATTGCAGCTCGTCAGGGTCGTCTGGCAGATGCAGATGGATGGTATCGGAAAGTGTTAGAGCTTGAGCCCAGAAATGAAGTGGCAAAAAGCGGAATGCTGAGCATTCAGCAAGCTGCAAGACCGCAAGCACAAGTGAACGAGAGTCAAATTAAATCGTTGCTTGCCGCTTCGCCTACTGATGCAAACCTACATGCAGCACTTGGCGATTTGTATGCTGGCCAGGGTAATTGGTCAGCAGCCCAACAAGCCTATTTTGAAGCTTACCGATTCAATCCGACGGCAGAAAATGCATTTAATTTAGGTATTAGCTTGGATCAACTCGGGAAGGCAACAATTGCGTTACCCTACTATCAAGAAGCGTTGCAAAAAGTAGATGAGTCCAGCTTGATTGATACAGCGGCGCTTGAGGCAAGAATATCCTCCATTCAATAATAACTAACAAAAATAATGATGACAGAACAGAAAAATGGCAGAACCAAGACGTAAATTACGCTTAGGCGAACTGATGGTACAACAAGGGCTAATTAGCCAGGATCAGTTACGCATTGCATTAATAGAACAAGAGCAAAATGATATTCCACTTGGCAGACAATTAGTACGCCTAGGCTTTGTATCAGAAACCATGGTGCGCGATCTGGTTGCGCATACTATCGGTCAGGAAAGTATCGACTTGACCACGGTAGTTGCGGATGGCGATGCGCTTAAAATGGTGCCAGAAGACTTCTCACGTCGTTACCACCTACTACCCGTGGCCTACGAGGAATCGACAAAAACGATGATAGTCGCCATGGCTGATATGTTCAATGTGGTGGCATTAGATCAGCTGCGCGCAATGCTGGGCGGACAAATTCAACTTAAGCCTGTATTAGCAGCAGAAGCACAATTAGAAGAGTATATCGATCAATTTTATGATTATGAGTTGTCGGTAGATGGCATCTTGCGTGAAATTGAAACCGGTGAAATTGATTATCAAAGTCTCCAAACAGAAGGTGATGAATACACGCAACCAGTAGTACGCTTAGTCGGTGCATTGCTGATGGATGCGGTTAAGAAAGGTGCTTCGGATATTCACTTTGAACCAGAGTTTGCCTTTTTGCGTATTCGTTATCGGATTGACGGTGTGTTGCAACAAGTAAGAAGTTTGCATAAAAGCTATTGGCCTGGCGTTTCAGTAAGGCTTAAAGTTGTCAGCGGGATGGATATAGCGGAAACACGGTCTGCCCAAGATGGTCGTTTGAATATGAATTT
>JBFIDU010000223.1:0-3267 GCA_041603755.1 Methylophilaceae bacterium | reverse complement strand
CAAGTAACGCCATTGACCAAGTGGTAATTTACCCAGATTGACACTGCCAATACGGACCCTTTTCAGACCAACCACATGTAAGCCTACCATTTCACACATACGTCTAATTTGGCGTTTTTTGCCCTCACGTAATACGAAGCGTAATTGATCTGCATTCTGCCAACTGACTTTCGCAGGTTTTAGGTGCTGACCATCAAGGGTTAAGCCATGATTAAGCAATTGTAAGCCTTCATCGTCGAGTTGCCCTTCTACGCGAACCAAATATTCTTTCTCAACACTGGAGTCTTGGCCGATTAAATGCCGCGCAATACGGCCATCTTGTGTTAGTACTAGCAAACCTGTCGAATCAATATCCAATCGACCTGCAGGTGCAAGCCCTTTTAAAAATCTGCGCTGGAAGACTTTTGGTGCTGTATTGTTAGGCACACCATCGTGCCATTCGTTATCTGGATGAATCAACACGATAGCTGGCTGATAACCATCTTCTGCTTGCCCGCTAACATAACCTACAGGTTTGTGTAGCAGAATGGTGACATTTTCTGCTTGATGCTCTTGTGCATAGCCACTGACGACAATTTCAGCGTCGGGACTTACTCGTGTTCCTAATGTATCAACGACCACACCATCGACTTTAACCCAGCCATTAGCAATCCATTCGTCGGCTTCCCGTCGCGAGCAAAGCCCTAATTCAGACATTCTTTTGGAAAGTCTAGGTTGTTGGTCGTCTTGCTGTTTTGTTATGTTTGTCGCACTTTTGTTGTTAGCGCGGTTTTTATCAAACTCACTCGCTTTAAAACCATCCCTAGCTTTGCCGCCACGTTTGGGTGGGTTACGATAGTTCCCTTCGCGGTCTGCATAATTGCGCGTTGTTTCTGCTTGTATGCGACCATCATCATCAGGTTTGTTGGGTGCTTTTGGTGGTCTTTCTTTAGGTCCATTGTTTTTATCGCTGTTTTCATTATTATCAACAAACGCACGGTTTTTAAATTCACTGCGAAGTATAGGCGCTTCTCTTACATCCAGATTTGTTTTTAATTTTTGTGAATGTTTTTGATTGTCATGCAAGCTGCCATCATGCTTATGGTTTCTTTGGCGTTGCTCTTGCTCATTTACATCGGGCTTAAATGTCGGTTTTGGTGCTGGTGGCTTACTTCGATCGCGTTTGGTTGGGTCAGCACGTCTTACAGGTGCTTTTCTTGCCGTTGGCTTATCAGAAGAAGGTTTTTTATTTAGCTTAAGTGTCTTCAAAATGGCTTCCTAATATAATCCGCATTTTACCAGACTAATTCATGTGAACCTGTAGTTTAGTATTTGAAATAAGTCATGTCATTTCATCCGATACGCGGATACAGACAAACTAAGCTTTTATATTACGCTAATAAATTTACTTTTACATCGACATACATGGTTGGTTTATTTGATCCTAATCCAATAAAACTACCAGCAATTGGAGGAACAGCTTCTGGGTTTCTTGCAACGGCAGTTGCAATATGCTGACTGCTAGTCACTTGTCCCGATGTGGGATCAAAACCTTTCCAGCCTGTTCCAGGCAGATAAACTTCTACCCAAGCATGTGTGCTGGCGTGACCTTCCTCAGTTGCTGGCGCATGTAAGTAACCACTAACAAATCGGCTTGCTAAACCTAAGCATCGGCAGGCCTCAATCAACAGAGTGGCATAGTCACGACAAGATCCGCTTCGGTGCGCCAAGGTATAGGCTGGTGTCTGAACACCAGGCTCTTCACGCATTTGATAGTTAAATTGGTTACTAATTGATTGGTTCAGCATCATAAGCATGCTAAATGTATTCATGCCGAGGTAGTTAAACTGATGTAACCATTGGTTGATGGCACTTTGATCATTTAAAAACACCAGCTGTTGATAGGCAAGCAAATCCGCACGCTCCGCATCAGCATAATTAAATGGGTAATTAATAGCATAATCTTCGAGCATAAAATCGAAAGGAGCTTGTTCAAAATGTTGAATCACGACTTCACTCATAATGCGCAGTTTGTCGCTAGGTTGTTGAAAGCTAACGATGGCTAATGAATTATCAAACACATCACGTTGCCACTTAATGTTATACGCAGGTGAAATATCAAGTTTAGATGACTCAATCCGGACATCATGCCCTTCACGTGGTCGAATAAGCAAACGATGTGGATTTAGGGTAACGGGAGCTGAAAAGGTATATTCAGTAAGATGCTGTATACGGATTCTATGCATGTTGTTTACCCTGGTGCACTGGCTAACTTTTCTACTTGCACGGACATTTGTCGTGGGTATAAAGTTGGTCCGAATTGATTAAAAATAGCAACATCGGCGGCATCACGACCATAGGCTATGGCAATACGCCCACCTTTTGGTGATGCTTGTGTTGAATCAAAAGTATACCAGCGTCCACCAACATAAGCTTCAAACCATGCGTGAAAATCCATCGGTTCTAAACCATATAAATAACCGACTACCATGCGAGCAGGAATACATAAGCCACGACACAGTGCAATGCCAAGGTGAGCTAAATCACGACATACGCCTTCACCTTGTTGATTAACTTCAATTGCAGAGAGCTGAAAAGTTGGGACATTAGAATTAAAGCGGATATTTTGTCGAATCCATTGGTCAATTGCCACCACTTGGTCATAACCAGGTGAAGCATCTGCGACAATTTCTCTTCCTAAATCAATAAAGCGATCTGATTCACAATAGCGTGTGGGGAGCAAGTATGAAAGTACATGGTCAGGTAAAGTTTGTATGGCATCAAATGGTGCGCCAGGTGAAACATCAAAACTGTCAGCTGTTAAAATATCAGCAGATGTGCAAATTGAAAATGTACCTACAGATGCAGTCAAGCGTTGACATAAATTACCATATTGATCAGTATATTCAATTACTTGAACGTCATTTGGATTGAATATAAAAGATTCGCGTGCAATCCATTGCTGAAGTCCACTACGTGGACGCAACATTAAAATCAACGGGGTTTCGACTGTCACATCGAATGAAATATCGCAACTAATATGGAGCCACACAAATAATTCCTCAATAAAAAAGACAATTTAAAAAAACGGAAAATATTTGTAAGGCTGTCACAATTTATTTTGCGCTACTGATATAGAACAGCTTAATACGATGATGGGCGATTTACAAATTTAAAAGCAATTAATGTGTAGTATTTTTAATATTTGCTTTAGTAGGTAGTGCGAAAATAAAAAGGCCAGAATTAAATACTGGCCTTTTAAATTTACATACTACATTGATTATCGAT
>JBFIDU010000222.1:0-3298 GCA_041603755.1 Methylophilaceae bacterium | reverse complement strand
TTGACGAAGCATCATGAAAATCACTAGCTGGAACTCATTGTAGCTTGCAGGGGTGTTTTGAAACCAATGCGTACTATATCAATCCTACATGTAAGGCTATTAATAATTAAATGAGGAGAGTAGTAATGTGGAAAACACCTGCAGCAACTGAAATGCGATTTGGCTTTGAAGTCACAATGTACATATTTAATCGCTAATAGTTGATTTTGAAAACAGTTAAGCTATTTATTTAATAATGTTTTGCGCGTAAGAGCGTAAAATTTAATTTTTTGTAAAGTTAGTAAAGATTATGCATATACACGTATTAGGTTCAGGTGCTGGCGGAGGTTTCCCGCAATGGAATTGTAATTGTGAGAATTGTAAGGGTGTCCGTGCTGGAACAATCAAAGCAACACCACGCACGCAGTCCTCAATTGCGGTGAGTGCAAATGGCACAGATTGGATTTTATTCAACGCTTCACCTGATATTAAGAAGCAACTGGACGATTTTCCAGCGTTTCAACCAGCACGGCAAGTACGTGATACTGCGATAACGGCAATTGTGATCACAGATGCACAAATTGATCATGTAACAGGCTTATTAACGCTACGTGAACATAACAAACCTTGGGAGATATATTGTACTGCTGCCGTGAAAGATGATTTAACCACTGGCTTCCCTGTGTTTAATATACTTAGTCACTTCCGTGGCATTAATCATCATGAAATCGCAACGGATCAATCAACATTTACGATTCCAACTGCTGAGGGTATTGAATTTATCGCAGTTCCTTTGCTAAGTAATGCTCCACCTTATTCTCCTCACCGAGATAACACGGTACCAGGAGATAACGTCGGGATGAATATTAAAGATACGCGTACCGGTAAGAGCCTATTCTACGCACCTGGATTGGGTGTAGCGGAGCCTCACGTGCTGGAGTATATGCGTAATGCTGATTGTATATTAGTCGATGGAACGGTTTGGACTGATGATGAAATGTCCAAAGAGGGAATTAGCAATAAACGTGCTAGTGAAATGGGGCATTTGGATCAATCCAGTGACGGCGGCATCATGAGTATCTTGAATGCAATGGAAAAACCACGAAAAATTTTGATTCATATCAATAACACCAATCCTATTTTAAATGAAGATTCACCACAGCGAGCGACCTTGAATGCTGCAGGCATAGAGTTGGCTTATGACGGAATGGATATTACGCTTTAGGAGAATCTAAAAATGAATGAAACAAACAACAATTTAAAACCATGGTCCCGTGAGGAGTTTGAAGAAAAATTACGCGAAAAGGGTAAAGGTTATCATATCTATCATCCATTTCATGTGATGATGTATGAAGGCAAGTTGACAAAAGAACAGCTGCAAAGTTGGGTAGCGAACCGCTTTTACTACCAAATTGCGATACCAATGAAAGATGGCGCTATTTTATCTAACTGCCCAGATGTTGAAGTGCGTAAACAATGGATTGTGCGCATTACGGATCATGATGGTGTTGGTGATGCCATGGGTGGTATTGAGGCATGGATACAATTAGGAAAAGCCGTTGGTCTGACCCGTGAGCAAGTAACCAGTCTAAAAATGGTTACACCAGGCGTTAGATTTGCAGTAGATGCTTATATTAATTTTGCTAAACAAAGACCATGGCAAGAAAGTGTTTGCTCAAGTTTAACTGAGCTATTTGCGCCGCATATTCATCAACAACGGATTAGTTCCTGGCCAAGCATGTATCCATGGATAGACGAAAGTGGTTTAGTGTATTTCAAAAAACGTCTCACTGAAGCAAGAAGAGATGTTGAGCAAGGTTTAGATGTGACTTTAAATTACTTTAGTCAGTCACGTGAGATGCAAATGAAGGCACTTGATATATTGCAATTTAAGCTGAATGTATTGTGGGTGATTGCAGATTCAATCATGTTGCAGTCAACAAAAATTACTACAGAAGGTCAGGCGTATACGCCGCAACCTGTTATTGAGATTAAGTAGATGAGTGAAACTAACAATATTACAGATGCTGATATCTACGCAATAGCGCCTCATCACCGCTTTCAGTGGGAAGAGGCACAAAATAGCTATGTTATTCTTTTTCCAGAGGGAATGGTTAAATTGCATGGCGGAGCAGGTGAGATTTTAAAACGCGTCAATGGCGAAAACACTGTTGGCACAATTGTTAACGAACTGAAATCCGCTTTTCCAGATGCGCCAGATATTGAGAAGGATATTTATGGTATGTTTGATTTAGCATTAGGAAAAGCTTGGATAACAAAAGTTAGCTAAGCATTAGGAGTAACAAATGACACAAAATTCATTAGGTGAATCAGCAGTACAAAAAACTGTTCAGCGCGAAAGTCAAAAGAACAATGGTGTTGCTGCTAACATCACCCAAACACAACCACTCTGGCTATTGGCTGAAGTGACATATCGTTGTCCGTTACATTGTGCGTTTTGTTACAACCCAACTGACTATAACAAACACACGCAAAATGAACTCTCGACAGAGCACTGGATAAAAGCGCTGCGTGAGGCGCGCAAAATGGGCGCCATACAACTCGGTATATCTGGTGGCGAGCCGCTTTTGAGAGATGATATTGAAGAGATAGTCATTGAGGCTAAGAAGCTTGGTTACTACAGTAATTTGATTACTTCTGGTGTTGGGCTAACCGAAAAGCGTATTCAAGCTTTTAAAGAAGGTGGTTTAGATCATATTCAACTTTCTATGCATGATATTACTGAGGAAATTAATAATTTCATCACCAATACCAAGACATTTGAACTGAAGAAAAAAGTAGCGGCAATGATTAAAAATCATGGCTACCCGATGGTGCTCAATGTTGTGATTCATCGTTATAACATCGGTCATATGAAAGAAATATTAGAGATGGCTGAAGCGTTAGGCGCTGACTATATTGAGCTTGCTAATACGCAGTACTATGGATGGTCACTGGTTAATCGTAGCCAATTAATGCCGCTAAAAGAACAAGTGGAAGAGGCTGAACGTATTACAAATGAGTTTAGAGAAAAAGCCGGTAGTAAAATGAAGATATTCTTCGTGGTACCAGACTATTTTGGAGACAGACCTAAAAAATGCATGAATGGTTGGGGTGAGGTGTTCATGATTGTGACGGCAAACGGCGATGTATTGCCTTGTCATTCAGCTCGCGTATTACCTGGCATGGAGTTTCCAAATGTGCGTGATCATGGTTTGGACTATGCATGGAAGGACTCACCTGCCTTTAATAAGTATCGTGGGGATGCATGGATGAAAGAGCCATGCAGAACATGTCCTGAAAAGGAAAATGATTTAGG
>JBFIDU010000221.1:0-3340 GCA_041603755.1 Methylophilaceae bacterium | reverse complement strand
CACCAGATGAAGGTGAAACCGCATGTTATCAAACAAAAGTTGAAGGTGGCATTGTTTATCTGGCGGTATAATAAGTTTACACCTATCAGGCACGCTAGATAAATATCGAAATTCAAGAGCTTAGACCATTGGATAAAACAGAAACGATTACCGTTCACTCGCGAACCAAAGAAACAAAAAGTACTTGTTGTTATTGTGGCGTGGGTTGTGGCGTTATTATCTCCACACGAAACGATCAAATTATTGGGGTGAAAGGTGATCCAGATCATCCAGCTAATTTTGGTCGTTTGTGTACTAAGGGATCCACTTTACATCACACGGCTAAACTTGACGCGCGTGCGTTATTCCCAGAGCTACGAAAAAACCGACAAGACCAGCGTGAAGTGGTGAGTTGGGATGAATCTCTGGACTATGTAGTTGCGCAATTTGCCGACATTATTAATAAGCATGGACCTGATGCGGTTGCATTTTATCTGTCAGGTCAGTTATTAACCGAAGATTATTATGTATTTAATAAGCTAGCTAAGGGTCTAATTGGTACCAACAATGTTGATACGAATTCACGTTTATGTATGAGCTCTGCCGTATCAGGCTATAAAGCAACGCTGGGGGCAGATTCGCCGCCAACTTGTTATGAGGATATCGACCATACAAAATGCCTGTTTATCGCAGGCAGTAATACCGCATTTGCGCATCCGATTATCTTTCGCCGTATAGAAGATGCAAAAGCCAAGAATCCAGACATGAAAATGATCGTGGTTGACCCACGGCGGACCGATACAGCACAATTAGCCGACTTACATTTAGCCATATTACCTGGTACAGATGTGGCCTTATTTAATGGTTTGCTACATGTCATGTTGTGGGAAGGCATGCTTGATATGGACTATATCCGTGAGCATACTGAGGGATTCGAAGCACTGAAGGATACCGTGCGTGAATACACCCCGAAGATGGTTGCTGATATTTGTGGCATTAATGAAAAGGATATTCTGCAAGCAGCCAAGTGGTTTGGTACTGGGCCAACATTATCTATGTATTGCATGGGTTTGAATCAATCGATACATGGTACAGAAAAAAATGGTGCGCTAATCAACTTGCATTTAGCAACAGGTCAAATTGGCAAACCTGGCGCAGGACCTTTTTCCCTCACTGGACAGCCCAATGCAATGGGTGGACGTGAAGTCGGTGGTATGGCTACGCTGCTATCAGCGCATCGTGATCTTGATAACCCACAGCACCGTGCTGAGATTGCCAGTCTTTGGGGGGTTGATGCTATACCTGAGACACCAGGCAAAACTGCAGTAGAAATGTTTGATGCAGTAAAAAACGGTGACATAAAGGCAATATGGATAGCCTGTACAAACCCGATGCAGTCTATGCCAGACTTAAATAGTGTGATTGCCGCAATGGATACTGCAGAATTGGTTGTGTTACAGGATGCATTCAATAATACGGAAAGTAATCAGTACGCAGATGTCGTTTTTCCTGCAACGACCTGGGGAGAAAAGGAAGGGACTGTTACAAACTCAGAACGACGCATTACACGCTTACAGCCAGCAGTCAGTAAGCCAAAAGAAACGCGTCACGATTGGGAAATTGCCGTTGATTTTGCACGACGCCTAGAGAAAAGGCTGGGGCGTGAACAAACCTTGTTTCCATATCACTCTACTGAGAGTATTTTCAATGAACATCGCGAAACAACCCGTGGAAGAGATTTAGACATTACAGGATTAAGCTATGCATTGTTAGAGCAAGATGGCCCGCAGCAATGGCCATTTAAAGTGGGCGACTCACAAGGGCAAGCACGCCTATATACAGATGGCGTGTTTCAACAGCCAAATGGTAAAGCACAATTCATCGTCGCTACGTATAAGCCAACTGCAGACACAACGAATGCTAGACAGCCATTACACTTACTGACAGGAAGATTACGCGACCAGTGGCACGGCATGAGCCGTACTGGCACGATTGCGCAACTATATAACCATGTTGAAGAACCGCTGCTTTCTATGAACCAAAGAGACATGGAACGCAGACAATTGAAAAACGATGATATTGTTAAAATCAGCAACAAACGCGGTGAGCTAAATATACGGGTGAGAGCATCTGATGAAGTTAAACCAGCGGAAACCTTTTTACCAATGCACTGGGGAAGCCAATTCATGACAGGATTGGGTGTGAATGCGCTCACCACACCAGCGTTTGATAAGAGCTCTAAACAGCCTGAGCTTAAGCACACAACCATTAAATTAGAGAAACTTGATTTGCCTTGGCAGATGACAATAATGCGAAGCTGTCGAGATTTAACTTTAATTAGCCAAATTCGTTTATTGATGAAATATTTTGATTACGCTACTTGTGCATTGCATGGCAGAGAAAATAGCATGGTGGTTTTAAGGGCTTCTCATTCAAGCCCGCCGTCACAGGAAATTATAGACCATTTAGATCAGATATTAGGCATGGTCGATGGCGCACCAATGCTTAATTACGATGATGCCAAGCGTAGTATTAGCAAACGTATACTAGTTGAAGAAGGTCAAGTAACAGGTGTTAGGTTGATAGGTGAAACTTTAGCAGCAGATTGGTTAAAGCAAGTCATGTTGGAGGGCGAGTTTACCGATGAATTACGTAAGTGGGCGCTGGCGCCATTGAACATTCCACCAACAGGTCAAAAAAATCGTGGAAAAATTATTTGTAACTGCTTGGATGTTTCTGAAAATGAGATTATTGAAACATGTGAAGAAGGCGCTGATTTACAGACTTTGCAGGCAAAACTTAAATGCGGTACAGAGTGTGGTTCTTGTGTGCCAGAGTTAAAAAGACTGGTTACCACCTATAGCAAGAACCCTATTATCCACTAATAGGATTAGTTACATTGATTTAATGCTTTCTCTGCCTGGGTACATTCTTTATCTGCGCCCTGCTTAATGCTTTCTTTAAACTTATCCCAAGTTGATTTTTCTGAATCTGTTGTTGTTTGCGCCGCTGGTTCTTTTTTCTCTTCTTGTTTGGACTCCGTTGCCTTTGGTTCTACAACCACAGAATTGTTTGAATCAGGTTCAGTTTTTGGAACAGTTTCGGCCTTTTTAGTTGATGTTTTCTTGGGTGTAGATTTTTGGACTGGCGTTTTTACTGAATCCGCTTGTTCTTTCGGAGTCGTTTCTTCAGTTGTCTCTATTGCTTCTATAGTGTCTGATTCATCATTCATCAGATCGAAACTGTTGTCATCGTCGCTGATGACAGGAGCAGATTGATCCGGCAATGTGATTGCTGTTGGAGGTTGCGCCTCATTGTCGTTATTATCAGCATTCATCCATTTTGTTAGAGCAAACAGCAT
>JBFIDU010000220.1:0-3349 GCA_041603755.1 Methylophilaceae bacterium | reverse complement strand
TAATTTTGCCCAAAACACCCGTAAATAATAAAACAATCAAAATAATAAATCCGTACTGCTCTAGCCTAGATAACTTTACTGCAAGATTCATTGGTAACAGGCTCACAGCAATGCGCCCACCATCCAATGGTGGCAATGGCAGCAAATTGAGCACCATCAAGACGAGGTTAATCATGATGCCAACTTTACTCATTTCTATCAAAAAATAGGCTGCATAGTCAGGCGCTATTTGGGCATATTTCAATACTAACACCCAAAATATCGCCATCACAAAATTGGAAGCGGGCCCAGCCGCTGCGACCCATAGCATGTCTTTTTTCGGGTTGCGTAAACCAGCGAAATTTACAGGGACTGGCTTAGCCCAGCCAAATAACACGCCACCTAGCATTAAGGTCAAGGCAGGTAATAATATCGTACCGATTGGATCGATATGCTTGAGCGGATTTAGTGTGATGCGCCCCATTTTCTCAGCGGTTAAATCACCAAAATATTTCGCCGCATAACCATGTGATGCTTCATGTACCGTAATCGCAAAAATAATGGGTATTGCCGAGACGGCTATTTTTTGTACTAAAGTAAGTTCCATTGTCGCTTTTCTATTTACAATCCAAATGGTGATGGGTCTGCGACCCCTGTTCTGATTAACTGGGGGGTGTCTGCTGTTAAATCAATAACCGTGGTCAATCCAATATGTTGTATCTCTGAATCAATCACTAAATCTAGTTGATGCTCAAAACGTTCTCTAATTTCCCACGCAATATTCATCGGCGTCTCGTCGCCTGTGATGTGTAATGTCATGCTTAACATTGGCTCCCCAAGTTCATCCAAAATTGCCTGTACAACTGGGTGATCTGGAACACGTATACCGACGGCGTTGCGTTTGGGATGCTGTAATCGACGTGGCACTTCCCTTGTTGCATTCAATATAAATGAATATGCACCAGGCGTGTTGGCTTTTAATAAGCGAAACTGGCTATTATCTACTTTTGCATAAATAGCCAACTCACTTAAATTGCGGCAGATTAATGTAAATAATTGTTTATCACTGACCTGTCGAATCTGCCGGATTTTATCCTGCGCATCCTTAAACCCAAGCATACAGCCAAGTGCATAACTTGAATCAGTAGGATAAGCGATAACACCGCCCTCACGCAGAATTTCCACAGTATGCTTGATAAGCCTTACCTGCGGGTTTTCGGCATGAATAACAAAATATTGAGCCATAATTCAACCAGTCAGTAAGCGCAAGGTTAGTTTAAATAGCAGGCTTCTTCCCAGCCATGCCAAACAGGTACGCAACGCGCTGGCAACTCTGAAATACATCCCATTTCCATGTAGGAAATACCAGGCCCGTGGAAATCCGACCCTAAGGATGCTTTCAAGCTAAACCGATGCGCGATCGTCGCAAATTGTTCATATTGAGGGATTGTATGGCTACCTGTAACCACTTCTATCGCTTCACCGCCATATTTTCTAAACTCGTGCATCAGCAGGTGCATGTTAATTCGCCCTAAATCGTAGCGTCCTGGATGTGCAATTACTGCAACACCACCTGCTTGCTTAATCAGCGTGACCGCTTCCTCTAAACTCATCCATTGATGATCTACGAAGCCTGGTTTGCCTTTTACCAAATATTTTTTAAATACGGTTTTGACATCTTTAACATGACCAGCTTCCACTAGGAATCTGGCAAAATGGCTTCTGGTAATGATGCTGCTGCCCGCGATTTCTTGTGCCCCTTCCAAACTGCCATATATCCCAATGGACTCTAACCCTTCAGCCATTAATTTTGCTCGGTCTAATCGGCCTTGTCTCACCGCATCCAAGGCATGTTTTAATGGATGATAGTGTGGATCAAACTTCAAACCAACAATATGTAGAGTTCTATTTTTCCAGGTAACGGATATTTCAACACCATTGATGAACTGTAGGCCTAATTGCTTAGCCGTCTCTCTTGCTTCATCTAAACCGCCAAAATCATCATGATCGGTTAATGCCAGCACTTTAACACCTTGCTTGTGTGCATGCTTGACTAAATCCTCAGGCGAAAATAATCCGTCAGAAATGGTAGAATGACAATGTAAATCGATTGTTGCAGGCATCGCAGTGACAACTTAATAAAAGTAAACTTGCCCTATTTTAACAAAATATGACTTAACTTTTATTGTTATCTAGCTGGCGTTAGTTTATAAAGCTTGCACATTTGAACATTTTGGATAAAAACACGAAAGAAAGCATGAAGGTATTTTTTGATTTATTCCCAGTCATCTTGTTTTTTATTGGCTTTAAGCTATATGACATATTTATAGCAACCGCTATCGCAATTGGCGCTACGCTCGCATTGATTGTTTACAGCAAAGCACGCCATGGAAAAGTAGAAAAAATGCTTCTCATCAATGGCGCTATTATTTCTGTGCTTGGGGGCGTTACATTAATGCTGCATGATAAAACTTACATCATGTGGAAACCCACCGTGCTGTATTGGTTAATGGCTGCCATCTTGCTTATATCAAATCAATTCTTTAAAAAGAATCTCATTCAAAAAATGATGGGTAAGATGCTCAACCCACCCGCTCAGACATGGGGTAAGCTCAATTTGATTTGGGTTGGCTTTCTAGTTATCTTGGGGTTTCTAAACTTATATATTGCCTTTAACTATAGTGAAAACACATGGGTAAATTTCAAATTGTTTGGCGTTACTTCGATGATGTTTGTATTTATGATTGTGCAAACACTAATTCTTAAAGACTACCTAATCGAACCAAAAGAAGACCAAAAGGAGTCCTAAATGTGGTACGCCATCATTGCTGAAGATGCACCTAACTCTTTAGAAAAAAGACTAGAAGCACGGCCCAATCATCTAGCCAGACTAACCTTACTTAAAAATGAGGGACGTCTGTTGCTTGCAGGCCCATTTCCAGCTATCGATGCTCAAGACCCTGGTCAGGCAGGATTTTCTGGTAGTCTCATCGTTGCGGAATTTCATGACATCGATACGGCAAAGCAGTGGGCAAATAAAGATCCATATGTATCGGCCGGGGTTTATCAACATGTTATCGTGAAACCTTTTCGCAAAACATTACCCTAAGGCACTATGCACATGATTGATGTCATTAAAGACAGACTTGCCTCACTAGAACCAGTTGCTTTAGAAATTGAGGATGATAGTGAGGCACATGCAGGCCATAAGGGTAATATGGGTGGCGGTCACTTTAACATTCGTATAACAAGCTCGCATTTTTCAGAAAAATCGCAGATAATGCGACATCGTTTGATTTATCAGGCACTTGGTGATTTAATTCCACAACGAATTCATGCAATCAGCATCGTTGCAATTGCGCCAAATGAC
>JBFIDU010000219.1:0-3368 GCA_041603755.1 Methylophilaceae bacterium | reverse complement strand
GGGTTAATACTTCTGACAACGTGCGACAGTATTGTTCTACTGGTAGATTGATCATCCACTACCAAAATTGAACTATGGTTAAGTAACTGCTGGTCTATCATTAACTCATCCTATGGTTTGTTGCTTTGCATCTTGTACTGAAAAAACTATCGCAAAATGTAATGTAAATTAGTATACGCTTGAAATAAATTAAGCACTATAAATAGATGCTTATTACTGGCTTGATACGCGAGTTGGTTCCTCTGTGAGGCTAATTCTGATTTATACTTGGTTTTAAGTCAAATGCAATACAGATACGCTTTTCATCTGCTTGAAAAGGGATGGTGCGATGAAAAAGTGATGAGGGAAATAGGACAATATCGCCAACTTTGGGTAACGTATGTGCCAAAGGGAAGTCTTGCTCTTTATGTGGTGCTATTATTGGATAATTGTCGCCATGGGTGCCATATTCAAACGCCCCCTCTTTACCATCACTCTGCGGTATTGATAGGTAGACAGCGCCGCTGATCCAGCCAATTTCGTGAATATGTGAACTTAAATTACCGCCTTGCTGCATGATGACATACCAAGAACTTGTAAACTCCAGTGTTTCCGGAAAAGACTTGATTAACTCACAATCGGAAGTGGCAAAGTGTTCTTTGTAATTTCTGAATTCTTGCTTGACAAGGTCTCCCAGTTTTCTAAAAGAAGCTTCAGGACGTTTGAATAAATTACCAGCAGACTGCTTACCATAATTCAGCATGCCTTGAACGCGTTCAGCAATATCTGCATGTTCAATATCATACAATAGTTGTTTTAGTAGGGGGCTGTTAGGCTCTGCCAACTCTGGAATACTTTTTTGATAGACATAGTCAAAACCATTTTTGCAAAAATTGTATGGGTTTTCCTGATTGAAATTAATCGCGTAGTGTGTCGATAGTGTTGCAATAAAAGGTGAGGTATGACGCGTATGCAGTACAACATCGTCTAGTGTTACCTTAAAGTCTTTATAGCGTTCAGCTTTGTATAGGCAATACATTTGGCGTGCTTGCCAATCGTCCAGTTGCGAACGTTCAAAAAAATTAGCTGCTTCACTATATTTTTTTGCTAAATATAAAAATTCCCCCATATTGTAATTAGCATTTGGATGATTTGGGTTTCTTGCCAAGGCTTCCTGATAGTTTTTTACTGCAGCGTCCATATCGCCAGCGTCACGTAATGTTTCACCTAAATTGTTATAAGCGTCAGTATAGTTTGGGAATAACGCGATTGACTTTTTATAGCTAGCAATGGCATCACCCAAGCTCCCTTTGTCCCGTAGCGCCGTGCCAAGGTTGAAATAGCCTCTTGCATCTTGTGGGTTAATTGCCAAGCCCTTTTGATAGCTGCTGATTGCCTCATCAAGCTGCCCAAGTCTTTGATACACTGTTCCTAAGTTACCAAACGCTTCAAAAAACCTTGGGTTAAGCTTGATGGCATTTTTATAGCTCGAGATAGCTAACTCGAACTGGTTTGTATTTGTGTAAGCAAAGCCCAAATTGAAGTATAAGTCAGGTTTTTTTGCATCCAACTTAATTGCTTTCTCGTAGCTGTCGATAGCCTCCGCATATTTTTGCTGGCCATCCAATGCAAGGGCTAGTACATGATACAAAATAAATGCGTTTGGGTGCTTACTTATTAATCGCTTTGCCGATATCTCTGCATCAGCAAGCTGCCCATTATTGAGTTGATTGATTAATTGTTGCGTTTCGTGTTGACTAGGTTGTGATAGGTTGTTCATATTCTATAAGATAAAGCTAAAAACTATTTTTTTCTAATCTTTCTGCTAGACGTTTTAATAGATGCATCGCAACTTTTGGGTTATCTGTCAGCATGGCGTCTATATTTTCAGCGTGAATAACAATAATACGTGCTTCTTCAGAAACAACAATTGCATTCGTTGTGCTTGGTTGTTTTGTCAGAATAGCTGTTTCTCCAAAATAATTTCCTGCAGTTACCTTTCTAATGATGCCATGCTCACTACTTAAATGTACCTCTCCAGAAACTAGATAGTATAGATTGTGATCTGAATTGCCAATTTTAAAAACAGTCTCATTTTGATGCAGAATCATGCCATAGCGCTGCATCAATGCTTCAATGTAGTTGTGTTTATCTGGCGTTTTGTCAAATAAACCCTTAAGTAACAATACATCTTGCTTTCTCAGCGTAGCAATAAGCACGGAGCCAAGCAAAAAGACAGCAAAATTAACGTATAACCAAGTGATCGATACAAACATGTTTTTCATGCTGCCAAACACTGCGCCAAAGTTTTGATTAACTGTTAAGAATAAACCAAACGCGGGGCGCATCAGCACCCATAGCAATGCGGTCAATAAGGCGCCGATGAAAATATGGCGTGCAGCAACTCGCATAGGGAAAAAGAGCTTGTAAAAAATCGCAATGAGAGACGTAGTGATTGCCAGGGTGATGCTGCCACCAACGTAGCTCAAAATATTTTTAGGTAAATGGGTCGCTAAAAATTTGATGATTTCTTCAACAATAAAGCCAGCTGCCGTGAATGCAAAAAACAGTAACAAAATACCCAGTACTGAAATAATATCAGTCAGTTTTCCCTTGAAAAAAGATGGTATTTCTTCAATCGAAGAAATGCTGTAAAAGGAGGAACGCATGGCTCTAGCTAACGGAGTGATAGTCCAAAGCAATACAAACAAACCCACTGCACCCCATGCCGCCTTAGAGTTAGATGCTTTGTAGACTTCAGTCATAATTTTGCCACTGAAGTCAGGCATAATATTACTCGTTAAAATAGCCAGTTTCACGATTGCATAATCAGATGAAAACACAAGATGGCTCAATAGATAAAAAATAAGCAACACGAGTGGAATCAGCGCAAACAAAGCGTAGAAAGATAGGGAAGCTGACAAACCTAATATATTATGCCTTGTGAAGCCAGCGAGCGTTTCCCTGATAACAAACAGCAGTGTGTCGTATTCTTTTTTAGAATAGGCAACAAGCGGCTTGCTGATAACAGGGTGCTCTATCAGTAGTCTTTTAAAGCTCTTTTTGTCGTTTTGTTTGACCATGGCTGCTGTGCTTGTCTGAGATGACACTAATCAACTATTTTACAGTGACTTAAACTTTTCTGTACTAGCAATGAGTGCAGAAATGACGCCTGGTTCCATTGCTGAGTGGCCAGCATTTTGTATGATGATATATTCTGCATGCGGCATGGCTTTTGAAAGCAGCCAAGATGTCTGAGGCGGGCATACCATATCGTAGCGTCCCTGAACAATGGTCGTGGGGATGCTAGAAAGTTTTTGGCTCGCTTTTAAAAGGCTATCTCCATCAATAAAACATTGATTGCGAATATAGTGGATTTGTACGCGCGC
>JBFIDU010000218.1:0-3377 GCA_041603755.1 Methylophilaceae bacterium | reverse complement strand
TATTTTCACCATACAATTGATTAAAGGTTGATTACAAATGCAAGTAACTTATCTAAAACTATTTGTTCCAGAAGCGTTACGCCATGGGGATACCTTGCTTTATGAGTGGATTCTAAGACAAGCAAGTTCAGTTGGTATCCAAGGTGGAACAGCATCACGTGCGGTTGCAAGCTTTGGTAGGCATGGACAGTTGCATGAGCAACACTTTTTTGAGTTGGCGGGTGACGTTCCAATTATCCTGGATTTTTTTGCACAAGAAGACTCGATTAACCACCTACTCGAATTATTAAAAAATGTAAAAGAATCATTGGTATATATTAAAATTCCTGCAGAAGCTGGCCAGACTAACTAGTCTTAAGTTACGCTAGCATCAAATAAAAAGCCCGACTGGTCGGGCTTTATACATTTAGGCAAAACAATTATTTTTGAGTTTCAACCATGACAAGAGGCTCTTCAGCCTGACTGGCTTTATCTTCCTTCTTCCAGCTAGCCGTTTTACGAGGCGCTTTCGGTTTCTCTAGTTTCTGTTCCGTGTTGTTGGTAACAGCACTAGCCTTGGTTTCAACCAATTGTAAGCCACTATCCCCAATATCCGTCGATTTTTGGGCTTTCGTTTTACGTGGCGCTCTTGGTTTAGTTGTTTTCTTGGTCGTTGATTTATTTGACTCACTGTCTTTAGCGTCAGCATTTGCCTCGGTGTTAACTGTATTGTCATCTTGAGATGCTTTAACGGCTTGTTTAGACTTAGCAGGTTTTCTACGTGGCTTTGGTGCTTCCTTCGTTACTTCAATCGTAGTTGATTGTTTCTCGCTGGTTTTTTCAGTTTCTACAACAGTCTTTTCAATTGAACTATTTGTAGGTATTGAGGAAGTGCTCTGCACTGAAGTGTTGACTGCTGGTTTTGGCTCTTGCTTATTTGGAACCTCAGCAGTTGCAACAGCGTTATTTTTTTCCAGTAATTCTGGTGTTGCATTTTTATTTTCATCTCTTGCTTTTCGGTCGCGTCTGTTGCCACGTCCGCGTCTGTTGCCACGCTGCTGATTGTTAGATTTATTCGTGTGATCATTTTTAGTCAACGCAGATTGCTCGGCAGGATGATTGTCATTTGCTTCAGCAGTCGGTTGTGAAGCTTCAGTCCGTTCTTGTCGTGGCTGCTGATCAGGACGTTGGTGCCAATTCTCGTTGCGGTTTTTGTTACGATTTCTATTGCGATTTCTGTTTTTATTACGGTCGCGATTAATGTTTTGTTTTTCTTTCTCAACGACTGGTTCTGCTTTTACTTCACCTTCACCGCTTAACCATTTTTTAATACGACCCAAGAAAGAAGTTTTTGCGGTCGGTATTGGTAGTTTTTTCTCAGCTGTGGGGGCTGGGGTTGCCGTGATAATACCTTTAACTACAGCTTCTAATGGTATTTGTTTTGCATCAATCGTTCTGCTTAGAGCGTAAGCGTTTTCTGGCGGCAATTCTACAAGGTCGTAGCTAGCACGTGTTGTTTCCTCATTCACATCATCTTGTTTAATACGTGTAATGCTGTAATTAGGTGTTTCCATGTGAATATTTGGAATGAGTATGACTTCTACCTTCATCATTTGCTCAATACTGTAGATTTCTGCACGCTTTTCATTCAATAAGAACGTGGCAGCATCAACAGGCAATTGTACTTGAATGATCGCACTGTTATCTTTCATTGCCTCTTCTTGTGTAATGCGAAGAATATGCAGTGCTGTAGACTCAATACCACGAATATGACCAGTGCCATGGCAACGAGGACATGCAGCATGATTTCCTTCACCAAGGCTGGGGCGCAAGCGTTGACGTGATAGTTCTAGTAAACCAAAACGTGAAATTTTACCTATTTGAACACGTGCACGATCAGCATGCAGCTCATCACGAATTCTATTTTCAACTTCACGTTGGTTGCGTTGATTTTCCATATCAATGAAATCAATGACAACTAAACCACCTAAATCACGAAGTCTGAGTTGTCGTGCAACTTCCTCGGCTGCTTCAAGGTTGGTATTAAATGCTGTTTGCTCGATATCCGCGCCTTTAATTGAGCGGCCTGAGTTAACGTCGATTGAAACAAGTGCTTCGGTATGGTCAATCACAATTGCACCACCAGACGGCAGCCTTACTTCTCTTGAATGTGCAGTTTCGATTTGATGTTCAATTTGAAAGCGTGAAAATAAAGGAATTTCATCCTCATATAGTTTTACGCGTGCTTCATTACCTGGCATTACCACACTCATAAAGTGTTTGGCTTGCTCGTAAGTTTCTTCAGTATCGATTAAAATTTCACCGATATCGGAATTGAAATAGTCACGAATCGCTCGAATAACTAGGTTGGATTCCAGATAGATGAGTTCGGGGGCAGGGTTAGTCCGCTTGCCATTTTCGTCGACTTTTTCTTGTCCAGCATCTTCAATGGCAGACCACAGTTGCAGTAAATAATCTAAATCCCACTGCAATTCTTCAGCGGTACGACCAATACCAGCAGTTCTGGCGATAATGCTCATGCCTTTTGGTACATTCAGTGCTGCCATCGTGTCACGTAGCTCGTTGCGCTCTTCTCCTTCAACACGGCGAGAAACTCCACCACCGCGAGGATTGTTTGGCATCAACACTAAATAACGACCTGCCAGTGAAATGTAACTAGTTAGAGCAGCACCCTTCGTCCCGCGTTCATCTTTGTCGACTTGAACAATGAGTTCTTGGCCTTCTTTAATGACATCCTGAATCCGTGTTTTGCCGCCTTCTGGTTTATTGCCAAAATAACTGCGTGCAATTTCTTTGAAAGGTAAGAAGCCGTGGCGATCTGTACCATAGTCAACAAATGCGGCTTCTAATGATGGTTCTATACGGGTAATAATTCCCTTATAAATGTTGCTTTTGCGTTGTTCTTTACCTGTATGCTCTATGTCTAGATCAATTAGTTTTTGTCCGTCAACAATAGCAACGCGAAGCTCTTCTGCTTGCGTTGCATTAAATAACATGCGTTTCATTATGTACTCCCACACTCAGCGGGCAGATTTTAATTGTGATTTCAAGTATAGATTAAGTACTGAAGATGCATTACGCGAGCAATGCTAACGAAAACAGGCCACTTAAATTCAGTGGTCACTGTATTGTGCTTGATTAAAGTTTGTTGTCTAGGCAAATACCTGACATACGCAGTCCAAGATGTGCTAGTGCACAATCAAATCGACTTTTACATTTTTCTATCAATCATGATTAGATGAATGGGCGTTTCACTTTAAATTAAGCTAAAAATTTATGCTTAACAGCAATAAATTCGTTAAAATTAGTTCTTCAGTAACTATAGTCGCACTTTATTTTCTTTATCTGCAGCGGCTAGAGCGCAAATTTTTTATCGC
>JBFIDU010000217.1:0-3405 GCA_041603755.1 Methylophilaceae bacterium | reverse complement strand
GACCTGCTACCAACGATAACACCAATGGTTGGTGAAGACGGTACAGCTACAGGACTACGTAACCAATTAATTCTACGTGCATCACCAGAACGTATACGTGAAATTGAAATAATTGTTAAGCAATTAGATACCGCAAGAGAAAACCGCAGAATTACTGTTAATCGAAATGCTAATCAAAACAGCCAAAATAGCCGCATCGACGCAAATGGAACAGTGCAAATTGGGGAGGTAACCATAGGTAATAACAGGCGTGCAAAACCTAATAGTGGCAACATCTATATAGAAAAAACGACAAGAACAACACAGCAGTCTAGCAGCCAATTCTTGAATGTATTAGATGGTGAACGTGCTTTTATTCGTGTTGGCCAATATGTCACATTTACACAGGAGTGGATCATATTAACTAGCCGCTTCACGCAAGTAGAACAGTTCACTGATTGGCAAGAGGTAAGTACTGGTTTTGCTGTCAGACCACGCACAATAGGTAATCAGGTAGAACTAGAAATAACACCTCGGATTGCCAGACTAGATAGACAAGGCACTATTGACTTTGAGGAGTTAACCACGACATTACGCGTGCAGTTGGGTGAATGGGTGGATATAGGAAGCACCATGCAAAACCATGATGAAGTCAGTCGCAAGATTTTAGGAGTTAGTAGCAACGCATCAAGCAATCAAAGCGGATTGACAATTAAAGTAGACTAAATCACTTTGTACACTTTTATTACAAACCAGTCACAATTGCTCACGACCCTCAATCACAGTTACTGATAAAATATTATTTTGTATTAATAAGTTAGTTTAAGTTTAATAATGAAATATTTGGTAAATACGTTTTTAATCATTCTTTTCACCCTTTTCTTTACTGCTTGTAGCGAACAACCTTCAGAAGATGTTTTAACTTCAAAAGAAAACCTCATTGATGCGGTAGAAGCAAATGCAGAAATAGCACCAGCCAAGGCAATGGAAGAAATGAAACTTGAGGTTGAAGAAACTGCTGATGAGATAACAGAAGAGATATTATTAGTAGCGCCCGACCAAACAACGGCAAGTGAATAAATTTATTGAACTATTACCTGCTGTATCACTCAGGATGACGTTATCTTATAGTAGTGATATCTAAGCACAAGCACGCCAGGGAAACCCATCATTTTGTGTAGCAATGCCTATCCAATCAGGCTCACAGTTCAGTACATTACTTAATGCTTTTTTTGCAAGCGCTTGTGTATTATTCTTTGCACTCAGATGTGCGGCAATAATATGTTTTAACTGACTGGTATCAAGTTTTGATAATAGCTGCGCGGCGCTTTCATTGTCCAAATGTCCCAAGCCACCACCAACTCGTTTTTTTAACGCGTAGCTGTATGGGCCATTCTCAAGCATAGTCAAATCATGGTTACACTCGAGCACCAATGCATCACAACCACTCAAAATGAATTCAATGTGTGGCGTTGTAGCGCCTACATCTGTTAATACGCCCAACTTGTGTTGCCCATTACTAAAGACAAACTGTGTAGGCTCTCTTGCATCATGCGGTACTGGAAAAGGCGTAATCTCGATGTCATTAATGACAAACGCGGTATGGCTATCCAACACATTAACTTGCACTGTTGGTAAATTAGACATATATCGTTCTGACATCACACGTGTACCGTGTGAAAGCCAGATGGGTATATTAAGTTTTTCTGCTAGCTTAAAGGCACCCTTGGCATGGTCATCATGCTCGTGTGTGACCAAGATCCCTGTTAAGTCTTCGGGTAATAAACCAAGGCGCGCCAATCTTGCATTAGTTTCCTTAACACTAAAACCACAATCTAAGAGCAAGCGAGTCGATGCTTGCTCTATGACCATACTGTTGCCTGAACTGCCGCTACCCAATGAAGCAAAGCGCATTGCAGCGGTTATTTCAGTTGATTATAGAGTAGTGAAATAATCCGATTAGCCGTCGTTGATGGATTAGGATTACCTTCATTATCAACAATATTCACTTTCGTCCCACTGTCAATTTCAGAAACATAGATATTATATTTCTTAGAAGGATCAGTGGTCTCGTCTTTACCTTTCCAGAACTTCAGCTTGTCTAGGACGGTATCTTCTTCTTTTGGTTTTGATTTGTTTTCTATCTCTTCTTTATCGTCTCGCCAAAACGCTAACGTGTCTAGTAGACCTTTTTTCTTTTTAGGCCCTGTATCGAGTTCAACATCGGCATAACGAACATAAAACATTCCTTTTGAACGATCCTTATCTTCAACCACAAAACCTACTCGATCGAGCGCTAAACCAACACGACGCCAACCGCGTGCATAATTATCTTTTAGCTTCAGTGTTACGCTCTGATCTGCTTCTTTGACGACTTCAGCACGTACCTCTTTGACTGGATTATTGGTAATTTGTCTTGCTTCATCATCAGCAACACCCAGTTTAACCATCAAACGACGTAAAAGCTCTTTATCTAAATCTTCTTCGAACTGATCTAATTTAACGTCATTTTTCTTATTTGCATCCACACGATAGCCAAGGTCAATTTCACCCAACTGCGTTTGAACCTTTTGCTTCCCATCATCAGGCGCACCAGGTACTGTACGATGCGTCATGTAAATTTCTGTTGTACCTTTTTCTTCACCACGCTCTAAACGGGTTCGGAATTTACGCCTATCCGCAAGACCAGAAAGATTGTCTAACCACTTATCAAAACGTTCACCATACCCTCTGGTATCTTCTTCTACCTTAATCTTATCTGCGCGCACCCACTCAGTTTCCATCACACCTGTCTCAGCATTTTCCACTCGGACAGCAAAGCCTTGATCTAACCAGAACTCACGCACAACAGGCCATACTTTTTCAGCAGGCGCATCAACAACCAACCAGCGCTGCGCACCTGCTTTTTCCATACGTACACCGTCAGGATTTTTTAATACTTGCTCCACGCCTGGCTCTTGACCTTCCTGCTGCTGGCTATATTCTGAGTAGCTGGTTGCACCCCCAGGCACATTGTATGCGTCACTGGAAGTAGCAGAGGTAAGATCTGGAGGCACTTCTAATGGACGCGCAGTTCCGCCGCCTTTTTTATAATCTGAACTATTATCAATAAAAGGAATTGAAAAACCACATGCACTTAACAAAAAAGTTAATAAACTGATTCCTGCTATCTTCTGTAAAACATTTTTTCTCATGTATCTCACCATCTTTAGTTTATCCCTGCCGCTTTCATCGCTGAACGTAAATCATCATGATAACGGGCTGAGCAATTAACAAGCGGCAATCGAATACCAGACTTAATTAACCCCATTTCTTGTAATATCCATTTCACTGGGATAGGATTTGCTTCAACGAAAAGTTTTTGGTGTAACCCAAACAATTTTGCGTTTATTTTACATGCTTCTGCCAATTGCCCAGATTTAGCAG
>JBFIDU010000216.1:0-3409 GCA_041603755.1 Methylophilaceae bacterium | reverse complement strand
TAAAGAAGGGGTCTAACGATTTCTTAAGTTTTGCAAAATTATTTGAGGGAACGCGTAATGACCATTGACCAATAAGCTGGATATGCTGCCTACCATGCTTATCTTGATCAACACGAAAGCCTGCTTCAGCCATTAAATTTCACCTTTTAAATATTATAAGAAAGGAAAAACTGGAAAGACAAGAAAGATCAGAGCATCAAGTTGTTCATTTTTCCAATTCGATATTTCCCTTGATAACGCATAAAGCGTTTATAAAACTAACCATTAAATTGAAAGACCTTACTATTTCTCATGGTACCTCTGAAATGCTGTGTTTGGAAGAATGAATAGTTTCGAAACTTACACTCGCTCTGCGACAAAGTAACTCTTATTAATCAATAGCTTTTATTAAAAAGGGTGTCATTGCATTTTGGACAAGGAGGAACATGTCCTGTTTGCTTGAGCTGCACTTTCTGTCCGCACGCTTGGCAAGTTAAAGTGCCAGCGGATGTCATCTCACCGGTTTTGTAGGTAAGCGCTTTTTTTGTTTTTCTGCTCAAAGAGTTCAATGCATTACCAGTCAACTCCAGCACGGCCGCTAACGAAGAAAGTGCTCCTGCACCTAATCGGGCTGGGTGCAACTTTTCTTTAGCTTCTTCGCCAAGTTGTTGTGCATCAGATATTGTCTGATCAAGATCTCGAGCAAGATACTTCTTCAATTTCTCCCCTTGTTCTTCACTAAATTCCCCAAGCACGGTCAACTGCTCTTTAGCTTTATCTAACGCTATTGTCATTGATTCACGCCCTCGCTCTGTTCCTGACAAATACAGTTCATTGAATTTGCTTGCAAGCTTATCGTACTGTTCTTCCATCTTGCTTTTATCCTGATCATTGCTTTTCATGACATTTCTCCTTTTGAGTACTTTCCTGAAAATGTTAAATTTATTTGCCCAGTGTTTTATTGCGAGTTAGTAACTCAAGAAAATCTCCTGGCACTGGAAAAACTATGGTGTTGCTCCTATCGCCAGCTATGCCACTCAAAGTCTGCAAGTAACGCAGCTGCATGGCCTGTGGTTTTCGTGAGAGTATTTCCGCTGCCGCTAGTAACTTTTCTGAAGCCTGAAGCTCTCCTTCAGCGTGAATGACCTTGGCACGTCGCTCTCGCTCGGCTTCAGCTTGCTTTGCAATTGCGCGAACCATCGTTTCGTTGATGTCAACATGCTTAATTTCAACGTTAGATACTTTAATACCCCATGCATCGGTTTGTGCATCAAGTGCTTGCTGGATATCTAGATTAAGTGTTTCGCGCTCAGCCAGCATCTCGTCTAGTTCATGCTTGCCAAGTACAGAACGTAGCGTGGTTTGTGAAATCTGACTGGTGGCATTTATGAAATTTTCTACTTGCATAATTGCTTTTGCTGGATCTACCACGCGGAAATAAACCACCGCGTTGACCTCAACTGATACGTTATCACGCGAGATAACGTCCTGACTAGGCACATCAAAAACCACAGTGCGCAAATCCACCCTTACCATCTGCTGAATAACAGGAATGATAATGACCAGCCCTGGTCCTTTTACTTTCCAGAAGCGGCCGAGCTGAAAAACTACACCACGTTCGTATTCGCGCAAAATGCGTATACTGGAAGCTACTATTGCCAATACTAACGTTAAAGCTATCAGTCCGCCTAATTCAAACATTCTCGTTCTCCTTTAGTCTATCGGTTTTACTTCCAAAATCAAATTATGCCGCGCAGTTACATTCACTTTTGAGCCACGTACGAGCGGAATACTGCTGCGCACCCTCCACAATTCACCATGCACTCTTGCCCAGCCTACTTTTTGTATATCCTCTAGCACTTCGCCTTCGGCACCCAGTAGCTCCTCTGAACCTGTTACCACTGGACGCTTGTGTGCTCGCATTGCCATGCTGGTGATGAGGAAAATGAATAGCGCAGTTGTAGCAGCAACTGGCACAATGAGTGCCCAAGAAATACCATAACCCGGCAAATCGGTGTCTATCAGCATTACAGAACCAATAGCGAAAGCGACAATACCTCCCAGCCCAAGTACTCCGAAGCTGGGTAGAAACGTTTCAGAAACCATAAGCGTCACACCTAGGATAATGAGTGCCAACCCTACATAGCTAATGGGCATGAGTTGCAAGGCAAATAGCGCAAGCAGCAAGAAAATACCTCCAATCACACCAGGAAAACCTATGCCAGGGTTGGCGAATTCGTAGATTAGTCCGTATATACCGAGTAGCATCAGCATGTAAGCAATACTGGGATTGCCAATTACAGACAGTATCTTACTGCGCCAATCAGGCTCAATGAGAGTAACGGTTAGGTTAACAGTATCTAGTGTAATCTCACCACTTGATAACTTTACCTTGCGCTCGTGTAGTTGCACTAATAGATCGTCTAGATTTTCCGCGACTATATCGACTACATTTGAATTTAACGCTGCATCAGCTGAAAGACTGACTGCCTCGCGAACTGCTTGTTCTGCCCAGTCTACATTGCGACCTCGCAATTCAGCAAGACTACGGATATAGGCAGTGGAATCATTTATGACCTTCTTAGTTTTTGCATCTTGGGGTGAGGCTTCCTGTACGGGTTTTGTGCCCATTTTGTCTGATACATTGGGCTTTTCAGGCGGAGCGCCTTTGCTAGGCGCTAAATCAACTGGCGTCGCAGCACCCAAATTAGTAGCAGGTGCCATAGCAGCAATATGACTAGCATAAAGGATGTAGGTACCCGCACTAGCAGCTCGTGCACCCTTAGGTGATACATATGTTATCACTGGAATAGGTGAGGCGAGGATGGTTTTAATGATATCACGCATTGAGGTGTCAAGACCGCCAGGAGTATCCAACTCGATGACTATTAAATAGGCTTTTGCCTTTGCTGCCTTATCGATGCTGCGCACAAGATAATCTGCGCTGGCTGGACTAATAGCTTCCTTCAAGTTCAACACATGGACAACCTTTGCTTGCACAGGCAGGGCACAAAGTACTGAAAGAAAAATTAATAGATAAAATCTTAAAATGGCAGTCATATCACCCATTTTCACAACATGACGATTCTAATAAACTTGCTCTAATAGTATGTTCGTCGTTATTAACACGGTAAATCATATCCACTTACGTACTTTTTTCTAGACGCAATCTACCTCAACATATCTACATTATCACTTTACTAGTATTTCATCACTAAGTGCTAGCACGTGTGTTAAGAGTTATGTCAACAGTACTGCAACTAGATAATGGGTTTGGGTGGGCTGTTACAATAGAAAGAAAAGGTAGCCTTGTATTGAAAATCCGCGTGTAACTGGTTCAATTCCAGTTCGGGCCACCAATCGAATCAAGCTCACAGTGATGTGGACTTTTTTGTTGTCTAATTCTTTATAAATCAGTGCTTTTTTATTC
>JBFIDU010000215.1:0-3411 GCA_041603755.1 Methylophilaceae bacterium | reverse complement strand
TTGTTTGGCGAAGGTGAATGGGAGCTTGTTTTGAGCACCATTACAGTCACTTTTGCTATATTGATTTTTAGTGAGATCTCACCAAAAATCATCGCAGCTGCGTATGCAGAAAAAGTAGGCGTCTTCGTTAGTTATATCCTCTACCCCTTGCTCAGGGTTTTATATCCAGTCGTCTGGTTTGTTAATTTATTCGTTGAGGCGTGGTTAAAATTACTTGGGATTAAAATCCATTTTGGTGATGGCGTTAAATCACTCAGTATGGACGAGTTACGTAGCATCGTGACAGATGCTGGAAAGTTTCTTCCCAATAAGCATCGAACGATTTTGCTCAATTTGTTTGAATTAGAGAAAATTGAAGTCGATGATGTCATGACCGCCCATACACAAGTTGAGGCCATCAATTTTGACGCACCATTAGATGAGATTCTGGAACGCTTGGCTAACAGCCACCATACGCGTTTACCAGTCAGAGAGGGGGACAGGGAAGAAATCTTTGGTATCCTCCATATTAGAAAAGTGATGAATCAACTAAGGTTACATCAGCAAAAAGGAGACTTTAGTAAAGAGCAACTCCGAGAAGCGATATCAAAGCCTTACTTCATTCCATCAGGCACGCCACTGTATACCCAAATGCAGCAATTTCAAGAAAAAAAAGAACGTATTGCACTAGTAGTTGACGAATATGGTGAGCTGAAAGGCCTGATTACATTAGAAGATATCCTGGAAGAGGTCATTGGCGATTTCACCACACAATCGCCAAGCCGAATTGGTAGTTTTCATCAAGAGGATGATGGAGGATGGGTTGTCGACGGAAGCAGTTCATTGCGTGAACTCAATAAAAAATTAAAACTAAAACTACCAATCAATGGTCCTCGCACAATCAATGGTCTAATTCTAGAGCACTTTCAAGACATTCCTGAGTCTTACACTAGTTTTAAAATTGGTGAACACATTATTGAAATCGTGCAAACACAAGACAGAGTGGTTAAAAGCGTCAAAATATTCCCATAATCAACACTTTTTCAATGTCTACACACTTAGACCTTGAAATTTCTTAAAATTAGCTCAAAATAGACATTAGAGAATTATCAAAGAAAGACATGGCGACAAAGGACCCTACAGGCGATATTGCGATAGAACCAAGCAAAGTTAAACCAAAATTGCCTGATATGTATAAAGTTTTGCTGAAAAATGACGATTACACACCTATGGAGTTTGTAGTGGAAATAATACAACGTTTTTTTAATAAAACGCGGGAACAAGCAACGCATATAATGCTCCAAGTACATACAACAGGCATGGGTGTCTGCGGCGTATATCCAAAAGATATAGCAGAAACAAAAATGAACCAGGTATTGAAGCGTGCACAAGAATCACAGCACCCCTTACAGTGTGTGATTGAGCCAGCTTAACCGCTAAGTAAAAGAGGATATACATGATTGCACAAGAATTAGAAGTCAGTTTACACATGGCATTTATGGATGCCAGACAAAACAGGCATGAGCTCATCACAGTAGAACATCTGCTACTGGCAATGATTGATAACCCAACAGCAGCAAATGTGCTGCGCGCATGCGGTGCTAAATTTGAAGTGTTGCGCGCGGAACTGAACCAACACATCGCTGAACACACCCCAATAGTTGGAGGTGAAGACGAGGTTGATACCCAACCAACGCTTGGATTCCAACGTGTTATCCAACGTGCCATGCTGCATGTTCAATCATCTGGTAAAAAAGAAGTGACAGGCGCTAACGTTCTGGTTGCAATATATGGTGAAAAAGATTCTCACGCAGTATTTTTCTTACATCAACAAGGTGTAACACGACTTGATGTTGTCAATTTCATTTCGCATGGTGTTGCTAAAATGCCTGATGAAAATCCCAGTACAGAAGGCGCAGAGAGCCCAACTGAAACTGATGCAGCACCTTCTGGTGCACTAGATAGCTATACCCTGAACTTAAATCAGGAAGTAGCAAATGGTAGAATCGACCCACTGATTGGACGTGAAAGCGAAATCGAGCGCGTTATTCAAACACTTTGCCGTCGTCGCAAAAACAACCCCTTGTTAGTGGGTGAAGCTGGTGTTGGAAAAACTGCAATTGCAGAAGGTTTAGCATGCAGAATTGTCGAAAACGAGGTGCCTGAGATACTAGAAGGTGCAACCGTTTATGCATTAGACATGGGCGCATTATTAGCGGGTACAAAATACCGTGGTGATTTTGAGCAGAGACTCAAAGCGGTTATGAAACAATTGGAGCAAGAAAAAGGCGCTATCCTTTTCATTGACGAGATTCATACACTTATTGGTGCAGGTGCAGCTAGCGGCGGAACATTGGATGCCAGCAACTTACTGAAACCAGCGCTTTCAAGTGGCAAACTTAAATGTATCGGCGCCACTACCTATCAGGAATACCGTGGTATTTTTGAGAAGGATCATGCCTTGTCTCGACGTTTCCAGAAAGTTGACGTTGTCGAACCGAGTATCGATGAAGCAATTGCGATCCTAAAAGGTCTAAAATCTAAATTTGAAGAACACCACAGCGTTAAATACAGTGCAAGCGCATTAACGTCTGCTGTAGAGCTTTCAGCCAAATATATTAATGACCGCTTTTTACCAGATAAAGCGATTGATGTGATTGATGAAGCAGGTGCTGCGCAACGTATACTGCCAAAACCAAAACGTAAAAAAACTATTAGCAATAAAGAAATTGAAGATATTGTGGCTAAGGTTGCGCGTATTCCACCTAAAAATATTTCTAACGATGATAGAAGTGCGTTAAAAACATTAGAAAGGGATTTAAAAGCAGTTGTCTTTGGTCAAGATAAAGCGATTGAGACACTTGCATCCGCTGTTAAGATGGCTCGCAGTGGTATTGGCCAAAGTGATAAGCCTGTAGGCAGCTTCCTATTTAGCGGTCCAACAGGTGTAGGTAAAACTGAAGTCGCTAGACAGCTTGCTTACATCATGGGTATCGATTTAATTCGCTTTGATATGAGCGAATATATGGAACGCCATGCTGTTTCACGCCTGATTGGTGCGCCTCCTGGCTATGTTGGCTTTGAGCAAGGTGGCTTATTAACCGAAGCAATTACCAAGCAGCCATATTGTGTTTTGATTCTAGACGAAATCGAAAAAGCGCATCCTGATATTTTTAATATCTTATTACAGGTGATGGATCATGGTACGCTGACAGATAATAATGGCCGCAAAGCGGACTTTAGAAATGTCACGATTATCATGACAACCAACGCTGGTGCTGAAGCACTTTCTAAAGCAAGTATAGGCTTTACCAACACAAAAGAAGTTGGTGATGAAGAAGCTGATTTAAAACGCTTATTCTCACCGGAGTTCCGCAACCGTTTGGATGCAACAGTATCCTTTGCGCCGCTCTCACAAGAAATTATCATCCG
>JBFIDU010000214.1:0-3422 GCA_041603755.1 Methylophilaceae bacterium | reverse complement strand
GGTAGCAACCAAAACAACAACATCTGGTTTTAGATTCGTTTGCCGGCATTTAATATCAAAAAACTTCTCTGCACCCAAATCGGCTCCAAAACCAGCTTCCGTAACAACATAATCAGCTAACTTAAGTGCTGTTTTGGTCGCTGTAACAGAGTTACAACCGTGTGCAATATTTGCAAAAGGACCGCCATGAATGATAGCGGGACTGGATTCAACGGTTTGCACCAAATTGGGCTGGAAAGCATCTTTGAGTATAGCGGCTAGCGCCCCTTCTGCCTTCAAGTCGCTGGCTAGTACAGGTTTACCATTAACATCCTTCGCTACTTGGATATTACCAATCCGTTTTTTTAAATCAGCAAGACTTTCCGCTAAACAAAACACCGCCATTATTTCACTAGCAACTGTTATGTCGAAACCTGTATCTGTTTCGTGTCTTAGTTGAGACAAGTGAACTCTTCGCAATGCTCTATCATTCATATCCATACACCTGCGCCACGTGATGGTTTTGAGATCAATATTCAGCGAGTTCCCGTGATGAATATGATTGTCTATTAATGCTGCAAGTAGGTTATTTGCAGCGGCAATAGCATGAAAGTCACCTGTAAAGTGGAGGTTTATGTTTTCCATGGGTATTACTTGCGCATATCCACCGCCTGTTGCACCACCTTTCATGCCAAACACAGGACCCAATGATGGTTCACGAATACAGACCATGGCATGTTTGCCTATTTTATTTAGCGCATCAGTCAGTCCAATTGTGGTCGTGGTTTTCCCTTCTCCTGCCGGTGTAGGGCTAATTGCGGTGACTAGAACAAGTTTTCCATTAGTTTTTTGTTGCAATTTATTTATTGCAGCATAGCTTATCTTTGCGATATGACGGCCATAAGGAATAAGGTCGTTTTCTGTGAGATGAATTGCGCTAGCAACATCTTGAATAGGTTTTAGATGGGCCGCTTGTGCTATTTCAATATCGCTTAACATCTTTTAAACCTTTTTGTTGATGGCATAAAATAATACTACGATGAACTTGCGCAATTAAGCAACCCATACCCATATATTAACTGTAAAAACTAAGCTGACTCGTATTGATAGCGATTGCGTCCACTTTCCTTACCAACATACAGCGCACGATCTGCACGTGACGCGAATGAATCAAATGAATCTTCATTAATCAAGGTTGCCGCACCTATCGTAACGGATATTGAAATACGTTTGCCCTCGTAGGTAAAAACCGATTTTTCAATCGCTGAGCGTAAACGTTCTGCTAAATCATTTAATGTTGCTGAATCTGCATTTGGTAATAAGACCAAAAATTCCTCTCCACCCCATCGACCAACAACATCTTGCTTCCTAAGGGTTGACTGCATTATCTTAGCTGTATTTGAAAGAATATAGTCCCCACAAAGATGTCCATGTTGATCATTAACTTGTTTAAAATGATCAATGTCTATCACGAACATAGCCAGTGGCTCGCCACTGCTTTGACTATCTTTTATCTCTTTTTCTGCTTTATTTATCAAACTTCTTCTGTTATCTAGCCCTGTGAGTTTATCAATTGATGCCAACTCTGCGAGCATTTGCTGATACTCCATGGTCGCTTGTGTATAAGCGAGCGTAACTGACCCTGTGATCAAGAGAAAGAAGCTGATATTGATAAACCTTAGGGTTTTCAAAAACTCATCGCTAAAGATAACTTGCGGCTGTTTATCACTCAAGCTGATTTCAAGTAAAACAAAAAAAGCAACGAATAATAATATCCTGAAAATATTTGTTATTAAGGTGCTTTTAACACCTATGAATGGGAATGCAGCTAAGCCAAAAATGTAATAATGAAAGCCACTTTGCACCCCCATATAGAAGCAGGCAATATAGGCATGTACAATAACCTCCATCGATACGATGAGGCCAAGTGCACTAAAATCTGATGCTACTACTGACTGATAGAATAATTGAATACAGTAAATATAAATAGCTAAACTAAAGATATTAACGATTGATAACTGTGGAATACCGAGAAAATAAAAAAATGGAATGAATAGTGCATGAACAACAGTAATTGCAAATAGAGCATAAAACAGTACTTTGCTGTCATCTCTGACTGAATCCAGCTTATCTAATTTTAATAGCTTCTGGAGCGCTAACATTTATTTCTTGCCTAATATGGTGCCTAAAATACCCCTCACTATACTACGTCCTAATGAAGTCCCTGCTGCTCTAGCAAGTGACTTGGCTGCGCTTTCTATCACTGAATCTTTTGGTCTGCCCCTTGCTTTAGTTGTTTTTTTGCCAAGCACACCTCCCCAATCAAAACTTTCTTCTTCAGATTTTTGTTGCTTTTCTGCTTCCTCGGCTGCTAGTGCCATTTGATCGGCTTTTTCTTTTAGTATTTCATAGGCAGATTTTCGATCAACAAACTTCTCGTAAACACCATTGATAACAGAGCTTCTGATCACGGCTGCACGTTCATTATCAGTCGCTGGTCCAATCCTACTCTCTGGCGGGCAAACGTAAGTACGCTCCACTGGATTGGGTGCCCCCTTCTCGTTAAGAAAAGAAACTAGCGCCTCACCTACACCTAGTTCTGTAATTGCAGTTGCCACATCAACCTTTGGGTTGGCTCTGAAGGTTTCTGCTGCTGCTTTCACAGCTTTTTGATCTCTAGGCGTATACGCTCTCAGTGCATGTTGAACACGGTTTCCAAGCTGTCCAAGGACAATATCTGGAATATCTAGTGGATTCTGGCTAACAAAATATACCCCAACAGCTTTGGAACGGATTAAGCGCACGACTTGTTCAATCTTTTGCATCAGTGCTTTAGGCGCATCATTGAACAGTAAATGTGCCTCATCAAAAAAGAAAACCAACTTTGGCTTATCCAAATCGCCAGCCTCAGGCAAGTTTTCATATAGTTCAGATAACATCCAAAGCAACAAAGTCCCATAAACGCGTGGTGCATGAAATAATTTGTCCGAGGCTAGTATATTTATCATTCCACGACCCTGCGCATCGGTTTGCAGCATATCGTCTAGATTGAGTGCAGGTTCACCAAATATCTTGTCGCCTCCTTCAGTCTCTAGTTGCAACAACCCTCTTTGGATAGCGCCGACACTGGCAGAAGAAATATTTCCGTACTCTGATTGATACTCAGCTGCATTTTCAGCAGCGTGTTGTGCCATTGTACGTAAATCCTTTAAGTCCAAGAGTAACCAACCTTCATCGTCAGCAATTTTGAATATCGCATTTAGCACGCCACTTTGGACATCATTTAAGTTGAGCATTCGCGCTAGAAGCAGTGGCCCCATTTCAGCAACTGTCGTTCGGATCGGGTGACCTTTGTCGCCGAATGCATCCCAAAATGTGACTGGAGAAGATTTTGGCTCAAACCAATCTAATCCCAACATTTCAATACGCTCAGCAACCTTTTT
>JBFIDU010000213.1:0-3450 GCA_041603755.1 Methylophilaceae bacterium | reverse complement strand
ATGGTGCTTTGCTCATGATAGATTATGGCTTTGGTGCGGCTGAGTACTATCACCCACAGCGTAATCAAGGCACGCTAATGTGTCATTTCCAGCATTACGCGCATAGTGATCCGTTTCAGTATATCGGTCTGCAAGATATTACTGCGCATGTGAATTTTAGTGCAATCGCAGAAGCTGCCACCTCGCAAGGACTTATGCTGGAAGGATATACGAATCAAGCACAGTTTTTAATAAACTGCGGTATTCTGGATTTGCTCAGTCAACAAACAGCAGATGAAACTAAATACGCAGCTTTTGCAGCAGGTGTACAAAAATTACTTTCGCCAGCGGAGATGGGAGAGTTATTTAAAGTCATTGCTTTTAGCAAAGGGATTGAAGAAACGATGTTGGGGTTTGTAAAAGGCGATAAGACGCACACTCTCTAGTATAATCACGCGCTATGACAGAAGAACAGCCCATTTACCGCCGACGTGTATTTGAAGAAGCGGAAGAACCAACTAAACGCAAGATTCGTAGTTTTGTCCTACGACAAGGCCGCCTAACCCCCGCGCAAGAACGTGCATTTGACACTGGCTGGCCTGTGTATGGACTTGATTACCAAAAACAGCCGATTGATTTAGCCCAGACATTTAAACGTGCGGGTAGTCAAAAAGTGCTGGAAATTGGCTTTGGGATGGGGGATGCAACAGCCAAAATTGCACAAACTTTACCCGATGTAGATTTCCTAGCAGTAGAAGTGCATGCACCAGGGGTGGGTGCATTGCTAAAGTTGATACAAGAAAGCGACATTGGAAACATCCGTATCATTCAGCATGATGCGGTGGAAGTATTGCAAAATATGCTGCCTGAAGCTTCTTTGGATGGCGTGCATATCTTTTTTCCAGATCCTTGGCATAAAAAGCGCCACCATAAGCGCAGGCTTATTCAAGCGGAATTTGTCCAATTATTATGTAGTCGTTTAAAAAAAGGTGCATACCTGCATGTGGCAACCGATTGGCAAGAGTATGCGGAGTGGGTGTTAGAGGTGCTTTCAGCAGAGCCGCAGCTTAAAAATACGGCAAAAGATTATGCAGAAAAACCAGACTACCGACCGCTGACCAAATTTGAGAATCGTGGCATCAAGCTCGGGCATGGTGTTTGGGATCTAGTGTTCACCAAACTTTAGCAGATTGTTGCTGCGTTTACTGCGACGTTAACCAAGGCCCAATCATCTTTTCAGTTTCTTCCACGCCTTGTTTTTTAAGGCTGGAGAACAGTTGCACGGTCACATTTTCACCCCAAGATTGTGTGAGTTCTTTTCTTGTTTTGAATAATGTCTGATTGGCCTCATTACGCGAGAGCTTGTCAGACTTGGTCAATAATACATGCACGGGTTTGCCGCTGGGGCAAAACCAATCTAGCATTTGTCTATCCAAAGGGGTAAGTGGACGACGACTGTCCATCACCAAAACTAAGCCAAACAAACTTTCTCGCTCTGTTAAGTAGCTTGATAAAACAGATTGCCAATGATTGCGGACACTTTCTGGCACTTTGGCATAACCATAGCCTGGTAAATCAACCAAGAATTGATTATTACCGCCGTCAGGGTTTAGGCTAAAAAAGTTAATGAGTTGCGTACGCCCTGGCTGTTTACTAACGAATGCCAAGCGATTATGGTTAGCAAGGGTATTTAATGCACTAGACTTACCTGCATTTGAACGGCCAGCAAAAGCAATCTCTACGCCTTGCGCAGGCGGTAAATCACTGAGTTTGTGTGCGGAAATATAAAAACTGGCGTTTTGAAATAAGGACATGTTTGGAATTTTATAAAAATGATGTGGTCTACACGAGCTGCAAATGCTATCACGAACCCATTAACTTTGATAAAATATCGACTTAAATCACTAAATAATTTCCGGAGCAAGTATGCGTATCAGGGGTTTATCTTTACTAATATCGTCTGTTTTTTTATCGTCAGTCGTCGTCGCTGAAGAAGCAAATGCGCCCATTGATACCAGAGCTGCAGAACAAACAGCGCAAACAGTCTGTGCTGCTTGTCATGGTGCTGATGGCAATAGTGCAATTCCATTAAACCCTAAAATTGCTGGTCAACATCCAGAGTATTTATACAAGCAGTTAATAGAATTCAAATCTGGCAAGCGTAATAATGCTGTCATGGCAGGGATGGTCGCCAATCTGTCAGATGAAGACATGAAAGCGTTGGCAGTTTATTTTGCCGGCCAAACACCAAAACTAGGCCAAGCAAAATCAAACGGTGTTGGCTCATTAGGCGAAAAAATCTATCGTGGCGGCATTATGGAAACAAAAGTACCTGCTTGTGCATCATGTCATGGTGCCAATGGGGAAGGTATCCCTAAACGATTCCCTCGCTTATCTGGACAGCATGCTGATTATACATTGCAGCAGCTTAAAATATTTAGAACAGGTGAGCGAGCAAATGCGCCGATGATGCAAGCGATTTCTGTAAAAATGACAGATGCAGAAATGGCTGCCGTGGCTGACTACATCCAAGGCTTAAGATAGTTTTATCAGCGGCCGTTTAAGGCAAGTCTAAAGCACACTGCACCATCCTTATTGTGAGCCAAGCTTAGCGTATATCCCGCTTGCTTGGCATCATAAGCAGCATGGTACAAGCCAACACCCATGCCGTTTTCAGAAGTGACATGTTTTTTGAATAGGTCTTGTTCTGTGGCACTATCCATTGCCATACCCGTATCAAGTACATCAATACAGTAGCCAGTTTCGTTATTATCGTAAATGGTGACGCTGATATGCGTATCTGGTTGGTATTTTGCTTTTTCTAATGCGTTGCTAATGAGGTTTTCAACCACGCTATCAAGTACTTCCGCGTTAATGTCCAAGGCTGGTAGCTTTTCCGCATTAAACTGAATGTCGCTAAGCTGGTGACGCATTTGCAGACCAGACCACCAACCTGCAATTTTCTCCAGCCGTTTTTTTTCTTCGCCAGGTGCTTTTAGTTTATCAAGTGTGGCCGCAATACGCTGGTTGAGCACTGGCAGTTGTCTACGGATTAAGCTTAATAGCGCTTCATTATCTTCATCTTGTGTTTGTTCTGCTGCCTTTACCAGTGTACCGACAGACTGCAGAATGTTTTTAATATCATGCGTTAATCGGGAGCCGCTCTCATAAAAAGCCTGCATATACGCATTTTGGCGCATGGTTTCCTCGCGCCGTTTTGCTTCATAAAACTCACCCATAATTTGCGTGAGTAATTTAACGTGTACATACAGGGCGGGCGAGATTTTCCAACGCGTATGTAGCGTCATATTCAAATCTTTAAAGCTAAAGCTGGTTGCATGTTCAGATGCTTTACCTATGTCTCCTTTTGCATAATCTGCATACCACGAAACACCAGTCACCCATGGTAATAAGCTCATTTCCTGCATCGCACCCTGTAAAAAGTTATTAGCGTTTAATTCAATCTCGCCT
>JBFIDU010000212.1:0-3484 GCA_041603755.1 Methylophilaceae bacterium | reverse complement strand
TCTACCCTCTATAACCAAAATATCACCTTCTAATCTGGCATCAAAATTCAACCGCCCATGAACAGAATCATACTTCAACAGATATAACATATATTCTGGCTCTTCCAAGCCGTTGATTGCGACGACCTGTACATCTGCGAAAATTGGCTCATTGAGTGTAGCGCGCAAGAACATGCGGCCGATGCGTCCAAATCCATTAATTCCAACTCGTATTGCCATCTTCATCTCCAGAAGTATAAGAATCAATCTAAACAAGCAAGTTTAGTGCTAGGTACAAAAAAGGCCCTAAATAAGGGCCTTTTAAATTTAATTTACATCTGTTGCAGGCTAACCTATCAACAAACAGCGTACACTAACTTCGTGACTCTAATATTTCAACAGCTGGTAATGTTTTCCCTTCTAGAAATTCAAGAAAAGCGCCTCCTGCAGTGGAAATGTAACTCACCTTATCATAAATATCATATTTCTGAATCGCGGCAATCGTATCGCCACCACCCGCTAGCGTAAAGGCTTTCGTCTCCGCAATGGCTTGTGCAATTTTCTTCGTACCCTCACCAAATTGATCAAATTCAAACACACCAACTGGGCCATTCCAAACTACAGTGCCTGCGTTCATAATTATCTCTGCTAATTCATTTGCTGACGCTGGACCAATATCAAAAATCATGTCATCTGCTGCTACAGCTTCCACATTTTTGAGAACAGCTTTTTCATTAGCATCAAACTTTTTACCGCAAACGACATCTGTTGCAATCGGTACTGCTGCACCACGTTGTGCCATTTTCTCGATTAATGCACTCGCTGTGGGCACCAAATCATCCTCACATAATGATTGTCCAACCTCAAAACCTGATGCCTTTAGAAAGGTATTGGCAATACCACCACCAACAACTAATTGATCTACTTTCTCGGATAGACTTTCCAGCACTGTAAGCTTGGTCGACACTTTACTGCCACCCACGATAGCAACCATCGGTCGGGCTGGGCTGAGTAAAGCTTTGGTCAGTGCTTCCAGTTCTTCCGCTAACAAGATGCCCGCACAAGCCACTGGTGCATACTTGGCGATACCATGCGTACTTGCCTGCGCACGATGAGCAGTACCAAATGCATCCATGACAAAAATATCGCATAAGGCTGCATATTTTTTGGCTAGTACATCATCATTTTTGTTTTCACCTACATTAAAGCGGCAATTCTCTAATAGTATCAATTGCCCATCTTCTGTGGTCAAACTATCCTCAGGCGCCTGATCGGCTAACCAATTCTTAACCAATCGAACTGGTTTACCCAATTTTTCAGACATCACATCTGCGACTGGTTGTAAAGAGTTTTCCTCAGAATACACCCCTTCTTCTGGGCGACCTAGGTGCGAAGTGACCATTACTTTTGCCCCGGCTTTTAAAGCGAACTCAATAGTTGGCATAGAAGCGGTTATGCGTGCATCTGAAGTCACTTTTCCATGCGCAACGGGTACATTCAAATCGGCACGAATAAATACGCGTTTGCCGCGCAAATCCAAATCTGTCATTTTGATAAATTTCATCTTTATCTTTCCTGGCAACCGTTGCCTACTGATTATTTAGAAATATGCTGTACTAAACGGAGTAAGTTACAGGTATAACCATATTCGTTATCATACCAAGCAACGACTTTTACAAAGGTACTATCTAACATAATGCCTGCATCTGCATCAAAAATACCAGCACATGGTTCGCCTCTAAAATCAGTTGAAACCACTTTGTCGTCGGTATAGCCTAACGCCCCTTTTAAGGCGCCTTGCGATGCTAGTTTCATTGCAGCACATATTGCTTCATAACTAGTCTCTTTTTCCAACTCCACCGTCAAATCAACAACAGATACATCTGCCGAAGGCACGCGCATAGCCATTCCAGTCAACTTTTTATTCAGCTCAGGAATCACCTTGCCCACTGCTTTTGCAGCCCCAGTGCTAGAAGGAATAATGTTTTCAAAAACGCCTCTTCCACCACGCCAGTCTTTTTTACTCGTGCCATCCACTGTTTTTTGTGAAGCCGTCGCAGCATGTACCGTTGTCATTAATCCGCGTTTGATGCCGAAGTTATCTTGCAAAACTTTTGCCAGTGGCGCCAATGCATTCGTTGTACATGAAGCAGCTGAAATAATGGCCTGACCCTTGTATTGTTCATGGTTAACACCATAAACAAACATGGCCGTGTCATCCTTACCTGGCGCTGATTGCACTACTTTTTTAGCACCACCATCGATATGCGGCTGACATGTTTCTTGTGTTAAAAATACACCTGTTGACTCGACAACGACATCGACTCCTGCTGCTTTCCAATCAATTTTTGATGGATCACGCTCAGCTGTTATCTGAATTGATTTACCATTGACTACAAACTGGTTATTGTCTGATTTAACTTCAGCTTTAAACCTGCCGTGCACTGAGTCATATTTCAGCATATAGGCCATATAGCCCGTATCATATGAACAGTTAATTGCGACAACTTCAACATCATTAAACTCTGGCTCTTGAACAACTGCACGCAATACCATGCGCCCAATTCGACCAAACCCATTAATACCAACACGAATCGCCATACATCCCCTTCAGTACGCTTATTATTTAATCAATTATGTAATTGTGTAAGTCTAGCAAAATAAAAGGGCCTCACATAGAGGCCCTTTTGAGTTATATCAGTTACTTAGTAATTAAAGTATCGATTTAACTGTTTTAACTACGTTCTCGACTGTGAAACCAAAATGCTTCATGACTTCATCACCTGGCGCTGATTCGCCAAATGTTTCGATACCCACAACAGCGCCGTCTAAACCAACATACTTGCGCCAGAAATCTGGGTGAGCCGCTTCAACAGCAACCCGTTTAACACCTGGTGTTAAAACGCTGTCTTTATAAGCTTGGTCTTGGCGATCAAATACATTTGTTGATGGCATTGAAACAACACGTACTTTCTTACCAGCCTCTGTCAACTCTTTAGCAGCACCAATAGCAAGACTTAGCTCTGAACCATTCGAAATGATAATCACGTCAGCTTTACCATCGCAATCAGAGAACACATAGCCACCTTTGCGCACTAATTCAAAATCTTTGGCATCATGTTTAATACCAGGTACGCCTTGACGACTTAATACTAAGCTGGTTGGACCATCCTTACGTTCTGCTGCTGCAACCCAAGCGATTGTAGTTTCTGTTGAATCTGCAGGGCGCCATACATCCATATTTGGGATGTAACGCAAACCAGCGGTATTTTCTACTGGTTGGTGTGTAGGGCCATCTTCTCCTTGACCAATAGAGTCATGGGTTAAGACATAAACTACACGTTGATGCATTAATGCAGACATACGCATACCATTTTTCATATAGTCAGAGAACATATGGAATGTACCGCCGTATGGTAAGAAACCACCATGCAATGCAATACCGTTCATAATCGCTGCCATACCAAACTCACGTACACCATAAGAGATATAGTTACCTGGCTCT
>JBFIDU010000211.1:0-3484 GCA_041603755.1 Methylophilaceae bacterium | reverse complement strand
GTCAACTCACGAACAGCTTTAATGACGCTTACTTTTTGCTCGCCCGCTGCAGTTAATACAACATCAAACTCTGATTTTTCTGCTGCTGCGCTACCTGCGTCACCACCAGCTGCTGCTGGTGCTGCAACTGCAACTGCTGCCGCTGCTGCTGAAACGCCAAATTTTTCTTCCATTTCTTTGATTAGTTCAGATAAATCTAAAACTGACATTGAACCAATTGCTTCTAAAATATCTTCTTTTGAAATTGCCATTTGTAAAACTCCTAAATTTTAATGTAATAAGTTAGCTGTAATTAAGCTGCTTGTTTTTGATCTCGAACTGCTGCAAGGCCACGTACAAATTTTGTTGGCACTTCATTAAGTGTCTGTACAAATTTAGCAACGGGTGCTTGCATTGTGCCGAGAAGCTTAGCGAGCAACTCTTCACGACTAGGCATACTTGCCAATGCTTTGATCCCGGCCGGATCTAATACTGCATTTGGCATTGCGCCTGCTTTAATCACGAATTTATCGTTATCTTTTGCAAAATTGTTCATTACTTTGGCTGCAGCCACTGGGTCGGCTGAAATACCGAACATCAATGGACCAACCATATCGTTTGTTAAGGCTGAAAATGGCGTACCTTCAACTGCACGGCGAACAAGCGTATTTTTTAACACACGCAAGTACACATCTGATTTTCTGGCCTCAGCTCGCAGTGTCGTTATTTCTGACACCGTTAGCCCACGATACTCAGCAAGAACAATTGCTTGCGCCGACGCGACTTTTTCGCTGACTTCAGCAACTACTGCTTTTTTCTCTGTTAGATTAAGACTCAAGGTCTATTCTCCTTCCGTTAATGTTAAGTGCGATACCTAAATATCTCACCACTCACGGCGTCCTTGATTCAGGGCTTACAAATCCTGCACCGGGTTCGCCATCTACGCTGGAATCAAACTAGTAACAACAGAGGATTACTATCACCCATCATTACTAGTAATCAATTAAACCCTTTCGAGTACCAGCGGTCTTTGATGCTCCCATCACTTCAAAATAAAGCGACAGGCCCAAAGTTCTTAATACCCAAGCATCATGCTTGGAAAACTCTTAAATAACTGAGGCTTGGTCTATACGTATACCTGGCCCCATAGTGCTAGAAACAGATAACTTCTTCAAATATATACCTTTGGCAGATGCTGGCTTTGCCTTGTTAATTGCATCCACGAGCGCAGCTACATTACCAGAAAGCTGCTCAACACTAAATGATGCACGACCCACTGTACAATGGATAATGCCACCTTTGTCAGTTCTGTATTGGACTTGTCCAGCTTTTGCATTTTTAACAGCTGTAGCTGCATCAGGGGTGACTGTACCCACTTTAGGGTTCGGCATTAAGCCACGCGGGCCCAACACCTGTCCCAAAGTACCAACGATTCTCATCGCATCTGGTGTTGCAATCACAACATCAAAATCCATCATGCCGCCTTTGATTTGCTCAGCCAAGTCTTCAAAACCAACAATATCAGCGCCAGCCGCTTTAGCTGCTTCTGCTTGCGCGCCCTGTGCAAACACAGCCACACGTGTAGTTTTACCGATACCATTTGGCAACACGATAGAACCACGTACTAATTGGTCTGATTTTTTGGCATCGATACCCAAATTGATTGAAATATCAATTGACTCATCAAATTTAACTTTTGCTGTTTCTTTTGCAAGTGCAAGCGCATCTTGAATTGGATACACTTTGTCACGGTCAACCTTACTACGTAATGCATTTATTCTTTTAGCCATCTTATTCACCCTCCACAATAATACCCATACTACGAGCACTACCTGCAATTGTTCTGACCGCAGCATCCATATCAGCAGCTGTTAGGTCTGGCATTTTAGTTGTAGCGATTTCTTCCGCTTGTTTTCGAGTAATGGTTGCCACTTTATCAATGTGTGGACGCGCAGATCCACTCTTAATTTTCGCCGCTTTCTTCAATAAAATTGATGCCGGCGGCGTCTTCATTACAAAGGTGAAACTTTTATCAGCGAAAGCTGTGATGACTACAGGAATAGGTAAGCCAGGCTCAACACTCTGCGTTGCAGCATTAAATGCCTTACAAAATTCCATAATATTCAAACCACGCTGACCTAATGCTGGACCAACTGGTGGGCTCGGGTTAGCTTTACCTGCAGGAATCTGCAGTTTAATATAGCCGATGACTTTCTTTGCCATTGTATACTCCTTAAGTGGGTGCAAACGCTTTTAAAAAAGCTCCCCGTTAAAAAACTATCTTTTAGAAGCTAAACTTCTTTTTCTACTTGACCAAAGTCAAGCTCTACTGGTGTAGCGCGCCCAAAAATAGAAACCGACACGCGCACCTTATTTTTCTCGTAATTGACTTCTTCAATATTACCCGAGAAATCTTTAAACGGTCCATCGGTAACACGCACCGCTTCGCCTTTTTCAAACACCATTTTTTGCGCTGGATTAGATTTACTATCATCCATGCGTTGTAGAATAATTTCGACTTCTTTGTCTTTAATTGGTGTTGGCTTTTGTGCACTACCACCGATAAAAGCTGTTACTCGTGGTGTACTTTTTATTAGATGCCAGCTTGCATCTGTCATTGCCATTTGCACCAAGACATAGCCAGGATACAAACGACGCTCTGAAATCTTCTTTACACCTGATTTCATTTCAACTACTTCTTCAATTGGCACCAGAATATCGCCAAAATGATCTTGAATATCAGAACGTGCAATACGCTCTTCTAATGCAGCTTTTACTGATTTTTCCATGCTCGAAAAGACCTGAACTGCATACCAATGCATTTCCATTAAGCACTCCGTCCTAGTATCCATTGAATCATGTGCGAAAAACCAATATCGACTACCGCCAAAAAGGCCGCCATAATAACCACCAACACAAACACAACTAACGTTGTTTGCACAGTTTCCTTGCGTGTTGGCCAAACCACACGTTTTGCTTCAGCAACTGAATCGCCAAAAAAACCGAAAGATTTTTGACCCATAGCTGTCGTTTTGAACAAAACAGCTGCAGCCACGACTCCCGCAATAACTGCAAGGATACGCAAGACTAATGCTTTATCCGCCAAAAGATAAAAGCCAGCGATGCCAGCTGCTACCAGCAGCAAGGTCAAAACCAGCTTAATTTTATCTACCATAATTAGTCACTTAATTTCTTTTATGGCAACGCACATTGTGCGTTACACTATTATTTGGCAGGCCAAGAGGGCTTCGAACCCCCAACCCTCGGTTTTGGAGACCGATACTCTACCAATTGAGCTATTGGCCTGTAAACACTACAAACATCAAAAGCTACGCTGTTTAAGCGTAGCTTCTAGCGCTAAAAACTTATTCAATAATTTTAGCGACGACACCCGCACCTACAGTACGACCACCTTCACGAATAGCAAAGCGTAAACCTTCTTCCATCGCAATCGGTGCAATCAGTTCAACTGTAATCGATACGTTATCACCAGGCATCACCATCT
>JBFIDU010000210.1:0-3507 GCA_041603755.1 Methylophilaceae bacterium | reverse complement strand
GGCGTGAATAACAATGCCCTACTAGCAACAAATCAGCGCGTATTTGATACTGAATACAATATCACTTTAGAGGCAGGCATTAAATCTAGCTGGCTAAATGATCGATTGAAATCAACGCTAGCTGCTTTTTATACTGACCGCCGTAATGCGCAAGTAAAAAACTCGATACCAACAGGTCCTGCTACCTTTCTTGACTTTATTGGTAATGCATCAAACGCAACACATAAAGGACTAGAAGCAAGTCTTGATTGGTTTATTACGGACAAATTCAGAATGCTAGGATCACTGGGTTTACTGGATGCTGAGTTTGATAACCACTCAGTACAAGGCGTTAGTTTTAATGGTCGTCAAGTCGCACATGCACCTGACTATACCTACAGTCTTGGTACTGAGTTTTATGCAACTAGTGCATGGACTTTACGGGCTAACATAGAAGGAAAAGACAAATTTTATTTCTCTGATAGCCACAATGCAGAATCTAACAGATATGACATTGTAAATGCCAGTGCAGATTACCGTCACGATAAGCATTGGAAAGTAAGTGTTTGGGCAAGAAACTTGTTTAATAAAGACTATGCCACCCGTGGCTTCTTTTTTGGCAACAACCCGGCAAATGGCTATATTGAAGAAAAGTTTGTTCAATTTGCTGAGCCACGTGTCGCTGGCATGACAGTTAGTTACGATTATTAGTTAAATTGTTGAAAGAGGGCTGAATCACTCTTCAATTATATATAGGAGCAACATTATGCGTATTTCAGTAGATATTAGCTTGTACCCATTAACCGAAGGCTATGAAAAGCCAATTTTGGCGTTTATCGATAAACTTGAAGCAAATGGTAAGCTAAGAGTAAAACGTAATAGCCTCAGCACACAAGTATTTGGTGAGTACCGTGACGTGATGGATTGTCTGGATGCTGAGATAGAGGCTGTATTTGCAGCATTGCCACACAGTGTATTTGCAATGAAATTTATCGGCACTGATCGTGCTGATGTTGTAGACGTTTAATGACGCCCAAATGGAAGACACCAGCATCAACGGTTTGATAGAGGCTTTTGGCCTAATGTCGGGTTGGGAAATAACGGCAGCCTTAATGGGAGTAGCCTATATTTTATTAGCCGCTAAAGAGTCGCAATGGTGCTGGCTGTTTGCTTTTATTAGCACGGTAATATACACCGTGTTATTTTGGGAAGGCCAACTTCCCATGCAAGCACTTCTTAACTTTTACTATATGGGCATGGCCGTATACGGCTTTTGGTTATGGCACCGACATGGCACAGCGCAAGAGCCTTTAATGATTAGCAGTTGGCATTGGTCAAAAAACCTGTTGTTTATTGTGATTGGTTTTATTGTCAGCGCTATTGTCACACACTATCTTGAGCTAACTGGGCAATCTCAAAGTCCAGCGCTTGACGCCTATATCACTGTTTTTTCTGTGTTGAACACGTGGTTGATGGCCAAAAAGATTATACAAAATTGGCTATACTGGATAATCATTGATGCCGCCGCTGTTGTGCTATATATAGAAACGGCGTACTACGCGACTGCCGTGCTATTTGTAATTAATACTATTCTTGCTATTGCAGGCTTTATCAGTTGGATAAAACTCTACAGACAACAAACTATTGTTAAAGCACTTGCTTAATCATTTTGCTGCATCCACCGTTCAACATCTGTTTCGCCCATTACGTTCATTAAAAATAGTAGTAGTTGGTAGCTAGACTTTTGCTGACTGTAATCAGGCCAATCATGTTTAAGTGAATACTGATTTTTAAATAGGTTAAATTGCGCCGCTGTTAAAACATATTCCAATAGCACAAGTTCTAATGAGCGTGGGCCAATTGCAAAAGCATCCAAATCGACTAATGCAAGTGAATTAATCTGAGGCGTGTTATTTAGAATGCGAAATTGATCCCATCGCAAATCTAACATAATGGGAACAAAATCCGATTCTAATATTAACGCTGTGTTAGCAAGCACCTCCCTTGTTAATGAATCAGGGATTGTCTTATTACTATTTGCAATCATATGCTGCAACGTGGATTTTAACTGTTCTCCCCAACGGGTTTGAGAGTAAGAAGGTAGATACAAATTGCCCCATACTTGATGTTGAATTTGGTGCAAGCCAGCAATATGTTCAGCTAACGCTATGATGATTTCATCTGTAACCAGTGATCTCTGCATATCCTCACCAGCCAAGAAGCGCGTTGTTATAAAGCGATCAGGTACTGCTGCCACTAACGCTGGTAACGTAAAATAACCATGCTCCGACAATAACGTTTGTGTCTTGTAGATATGCCCTAAGCTATTGGGGAAATCTACGCCGAACAATTGATTCATCCCATACCAAAAGCTAGATTTTGCAATTGCATCATGATCACAGACTTTCAAAACCATAGGTCCATCTTCCGTTTCACAACGCCAGAGTCGATGCGTACTATCTTCAAACTTGCTATGTATCACTTCTGGTTGCGCAATTAATCGTGGCAGTTTTAATTGCTCAGCAGAGGTCAGTAGTGGGTAAGTATACATATGCTTAACAGATTGAGAGTCGATTTAAGGAACTGCTGATTCTGATTATTATAACCTTGAGACAGACATCGTTCAGCACTTGATTAGATCAGGCATGGCTAACACATGATTTAGACTATCTAGCACTTTAAAACTATTTTCTTCAACATACTGACTCGGCTCTTTCAAATCTGGCACCACAACCACTTTCAACCCAGCTGCAATAGCCGCTCTTGCCCCCTGCTCGCTATCCTCAAAGGCAATACAGTCCTTAGCAGTAAAGCCTAACTTTTGAATAGCCAGCAAATAGATATCTGGATTTGGTTTACCTTTGCTTACTTCTTGACCACTTGTTGTATGCCTAAAATAACCAAGCACATTGACATGACTTAACCTATGCTGAATGTGTTGATGTGAGGAAGAAGAAGCAACACTACACACAATATTTTGCCGTTTATAGTGTTCGAGTAACGGTTTTACACCTGGTTTCAACGGAAATACATGATTATGTTGCGCAAGGATAGCATCAACTTTCTCCCCTACTCGACTAAGATTTTCTAATCCGCCTAACTGCTCTGCCATGATACGGCTGGAGTCCGCAGAAGAGCGGCCAATTAAATCCACAAACTCAGTTTGTGTATACTCAATACCAATCTCTTTAGCTGCTTGAATACAGGCTTGCATAATTATGCGCTCTGAATCAATCAGTAGCCCATCCATATCGAATATTGCAGCTTTAATCACCAATTAAACTTTAAAAAAGACGAAACTTTATCATACCTAGTTAACGATTTAGGGAACATATGTAACATAGCTAATTAATGTATTGCTTTAGACAAAAATGCCCAATGCTTTCACATCGGGCATGGCTAGTATAGAACAGCAAGACCATTGCAATATTAGAGGGTATTCGTAACCCTCTGGGGATTCTTGCTTATTAGTATTATTGCCATCATTATATTATACATATGTATAATTTGCAGTAAAAAATTGGGGTT